>CBJNAS010000663.1:0-1503 GCA_966434565.1 uncultured Phenylobacterium sp. | reverse complement strand
CGGATCAGGTCGATGTCGTAGGCGGTGCGCTCGGCGGCCTCGTGGAAGGTCTGGTAGGGCATCAGCAGGGCCGCGGCCAGGTAGTTGGCCAGTGAGACCTTCATCAGATTGCGCGTCGGCCGGTCCGGCGGGTTGGAGCGGTCGGCCAGGCGGTCGAGCAACTCGCGGTTCTCCAGGATCGCCAGCTGGTAGGCGAGCGAGAAGGCGCGGCCTTCGCCGGTCAGCGCCTCGGAGAGGAACAGCCGCTTGCGGTGGTGATCGAAGCGCCGGACGCTCTCCGGCAGCACCTCCACCGGCACGACGCGCACCTGGATGCCGTGCTTCTTCGCCAGCCGCTCGCGGGCGGCCCAGGCGAAGTCCTGCGGCTCGCAGGCCATGTCGGCGGTGACCGCCTCGGCGGCGTCCTCCAGCTCGCCGAAATAGTTCTTCTGCCCCTGGATGAAGCCGCGCACCCAGTCGGACGGCATGGCGGCGGGAGTCGGGGCGGCGCCCTCCTCGGGCCGGCCGGCCGCGCCCAGCTCGGAGAGCCGGCGCTGGTCGAGATAGGCGCGGTAGAGGCGCACCACCGCCTCGGCCACGCCCGGCGCGCTCTCGGCCACCTCGGCGATCTCGTGCCGTGGCAGGCCCAGGTCGCGGAACAGCTGGTCGGTGAAGACTTCCGACAGGCCGGTCGCGCCGGAGGATTCGGGATCGGCCGAGAGGCTCTTCAGGTCGAGGTCATAGGCTTCCGCCAGGCGCAGCAGCACCTGGGCGGTCACCGGCCGCTGGTTGCGCTCGAGCAGGTTCAGGTAGCTCGGCGAGACGCCCAGGTCCTCGGCCATGCGCGTCTGGGTGATCCCCAGGTCGCGCCGCAGCCGCTTCAGGCGCGCGCCCAGGAACAGCTTTCGATCGGTCGACGGGCCAGCCATCTGTATGAGTTGTCACAGATTTACACAATTTACAAGGTGTACCTGTGACACCTTGGCTTTTTGCGCCGCACAAGGGTGTTTCCTTAACGTGAATTCAAGCGTTAGAGCGGGGCAACGGTTGTCAAAGCGACGCCTCACCCCATTCGCGAAACGAGTCAAAAATGTCGTATCAAGACCATATCATCGAGATGGGCCAGCTCATCCGCAACAAGGCCGGCGCGTGGGATGGTATCAGCGCCGAGGCGGTGGCCCGGATGCGCCTGCAGAACCGGTTCAAGACCGGCCTGGAGATCGCCCGCTATACCGCCGACATCATGCGCAGGGACATGGCGGCCTATGACGCCGATCCCGCGCAGTACACCCAGTCGCTGGGGTGCTGGCACGGCTTCATCGGGCAGCAGAAGCTCATCTCGATCAAGAAGCACTTCAAGACCACCAAGCGGAAGTACCTCTACCTGTCCGGCTGGATGGTCGCGGCGCTGCGCTCGGAGTTCGGCCCCCTGCCGGACCAGTCGATGCACGAGAAGACCACGGTGCCGTCGCTGATCGAGGAGCTCTACACCTTCCTGCGCCAGGCGGACGCCCGCGAGCTCGG
>CBJNAS010000662.1:0-1515 GCA_966434565.1 uncultured Phenylobacterium sp. | reverse complement strand
CCCGCCGCAAGGCGGGAGACGGAGGGGGCGTTCGGCGCAGACGTGTGAATCCGGTAGCCCCACCAAGGGGAGGGAGGGCTCAATGGCCCCGTACCTCCGCGTTCGGAAACAGCTGCTCGAACTGGCCGAGCGCCTGGGCCGAGAGGCTGACCGCCAGGCGCTCGCCGCCATCCTCGAAGGCCTCGCGCTCCAGCACCCGGCCGTTGCGGTAGAGCCAGGCGACCGCCGCGCCGTCGCCGGCGGGCGTGCGCACCTCGACCGGAGGCGCCTCGTCGACGAGGCCGGCGACGGCCTGCAGCAGCGCTCCGCAGCCCTCGCCGCTGACCGCCGAGACCAGGATCGCCGGCGGATGCGCCCGGCGGGCGTCGCCGGCCAGGGTCTCGCGCTGGTCCTCGGGAACCAGGTCGACCTTGTTCCAGACCTCCAGGATCCGGCGCTCGTCCATGTCGACGCCCAGCCGCTCGAGCACGCCGCGCACGTCGAGCGCCTGGGCCTCGCTCTCGGCCGAGGCGATGTCGCGCACGTGCAGGACGACGTCGGCCTCGCGCACCTCTTCGAGCGTGGCGCGGAAGGCCTCCACCAGCTCGTGCGGCAGGTCGGAGATGAAGCCCACGGTGTCGGACAGGATGGCGGGTCGCCCGTCCGGCAGCTTCAGCGAGCGCAGCGTCGGGTCCAGGGTGGCGAACAGCAGGTCCTCGGCCAGCACCTCCGACTGGGTGAGCCGGTTGAACAGGGTCGACTTGCCGGCGTTGGTGTAGCCGACCAGCGCCACCACGGGATAGGGGACCCGCCGGCGCGCCGAGCGCTGCAGGGTGCGCGTGCGGCGCACCTCGGAAAGCTCGCGCTTCAGCTTGCCGATCTTCTCGGCCAGCAGCCGCCGGTCGGTCTCGATCTGGGTCTCGCCCGGGCCGCCCATGACCCCGAAGCCGCCGCGCTGCCGCTCCAGGTGGGTCCAGGTGCGCACGAGGCGCGAGCGCTCGTAGGTCAGCCGGGCGAGCTCGACCTGCAGACGGCCCTCGCGGGTGCGCGCCCGGCGGGCGAAGATCTCCAGGATCAGGCCCGTGCGGTCGATCACCTTGGCCTTCCAGGCCTTCTCCAGGTTGCGCTGCTGCACGGGGCTCAGCGCGTCGTCCACGACCACGACATCGGCGTCGTGGGCGCTGACGAGCACCCCGATCTCCTCGACCTTGCCGCTGCCGAACAGCGAGGCCGGGGTGAGCTTGCGTAAGGTGACGACCAGCGCCTCGCGCACCTCGAGGTCGAGGGCGAGCGCGAGACCGCAGGCCTCCTCGAGGCGCGCCTCGGCGCCTCGCGAGTTTCCGCGGCCTTCCCGGTCGGGGTGGATGACGAGGCAGCCTTGGACGGGCGCCGCGCGGTCAACGAATTTGCTTGAACTCAATCGATGTCGTCTTCGGCCGGCTCATAGAGCTGCACGGGCTGAGCCGGCATGATGGTGGAGATGGCGTGCTTGTAGACGAGCTGGGATTGCCCGTCCCTGCGCAGCAGAACGCAGAA
>CBJNAS010000661.1:0-1515 GCA_966434565.1 uncultured Phenylobacterium sp. | reverse complement strand
CCGCAGGTTGTGCATCCAGCTGTTGTTGGAGCGCATCTCGCGCCGGCCGATCAGCCGCAGCGTCCCGGGCGCGAACTTGCCGTCGACGATCGCCTGCTCCAGCCGCGGAATGTCCGCGAGGAACGGCGCGGCGGCGAGCGCGAGCTTCCCATCCGGCGTGGCGATCGCGGCCGGAAGGCGGCCGGACGCCATCGGCCCGAAGGAAATGCCGGCCGGCTTCTCGCGCAGGAGGGCCAACGACAGGCCGCCGGGATGGCTGCCGAAGCCGTCGCCGTTGTTGCCGCAACGCAGCAGGACGTCGAAGATGCGTTCGGGCCAGTCCTCGCCATCGGCGCGAGCCAACAGATCGGCGATCTCCGCCCCGACCGGCAGGCGCGGCAGCTGCGGCGCCTGCCTCGACAGATATTCAACCGCACAGCGCAGATCGTAGGCCGCCTCGTCCATGCCGGCCAGGCGGGCAGCCAGGCCGTTGATGATGCTCCAGTCGGTGCGCTCGCCTGGATCAGGCGGCAGGATCCTCGGCGACCAGCTGATCACGTCCTCCACCATCCAGTTGTTCCAGATCAGCGTGAACTCGCTGTGGCGCAGGTGGTCGCCCGGCGGCAGGATGACGTCGGCAAAGCGCGTCGTCTCGTTGAGGTAGATGTCGACCGCGACCATGAAGTCGAGGCTGTCCAGCGCCGCCGCGACACGGCCGGCATTGGGATTGGACAGGACCGGATTGCCGGCGATGATCGTCAGGCCGCGCACCTGGCCGGGGCCAGGGGTCTCGATGTCCTCCCACATCGCGTGCGTGGGCACCACGCCGCCCAGTTCCGGCGAACCCGAAACGCGCGACCGCCACCGGCCATAGGGCGGCTGATCGCCAGCATAGGCATCGTGCGTGAACACCGGCAGGCTGCCTTCAGGGAAGATCACCCCACCCTCGGCATCGCAGTTGCCAGTGAGCACGTTGAGGCAATCGATCGCCCAGACGCCGAGGGTGCCGAAGCTTTGGGTGTTGACGCCCACCCGAGAATAGGCGGCGGCGCTGCCGGCCGCGGCAAAATCCCGCGCGAGCTGGGCGATGCGCTCCGGCGCGATGCCGGTGAGGGCGGCGACGCGGCGCGGCGGGAACTCCGCGGCGACGGCGCGCAATTCGTCCAGCCCGGAAACGCGCCCCTCCATGCGGCCAAGGCGGACCAGCCCCTCCTTGAACAAGGTGTCGATCATGGCGAGCGCCAGCAGCGCGTCGGCGCCCGGACGGATGGCAAAGTGGTCGTCGGCCAGCGCGGCGGTCGGGGTGCGGCGCGGATCGACCACCACCAGCCGGGCGCCGCGCGCCTTCAGCTGCTTGAGCCGCCCAGGCATGTCCGGCGCGCCGAACATGCTGCCATGCGACACCAGCGGGTTTGCGCCGAAGATCAGGAAGAAATCGGTGCGGTCCACGTCGGGCACGGGGACATTGCCGATATCGCCATAGAGAAACGCGCCGACCATGTTGCGCGCGAAGTTGTCGATCGCCGCCGCCCCGGT
>CBJNAS010000660.1:0-1516 GCA_966434565.1 uncultured Phenylobacterium sp. | reverse complement strand
CCTAGCAGGCTGTTGAAGAAGTCCGTGGCGTAGCCGGACTCGGCATGATTCACTCCCTCGTCGAGGCGACGAGGACGAGGATGCGGGGTTCGGACAAGCGCACGGGGTCGTTGTTTTCGTATGTTGATCTCGAAGCGCGGGTGCGTCCGGATCATCCGCTGCGGCGGATCAAGACATTCGCCGACGCGGCGCTGGCGACGCTGAGCGAGGACTTTTCGCGGCTCTATTCAGGGATGGGGCGACCGGGGATCGCGCCGGAGATGCTGTTGCGGGCGATGCTCCTGCAAGCCTTCTATTCGATCCGCTCGGAGCGGCAGTTAATGGAGCGGCTGGAGTTCGACCTGCTGTTCCGCTGGTTCGTGGGCCTCGGGATCGACGATCCGGCCTGGGACCACTCGACCTTCTCGAAGAACCGCGACCGGCTGCTGGCGGGCGAGATCGCGGCCAAGTTCCTGGCGGCGGTGCTGTCCCGGCCGCAGGTGAAGCGGCTGCTGTCCACCGACCACTTCAGCGTCGACGGCACGCTGATCGAGGCCTGGGCGTCAATGAAGAGCTTCAAGCCCAAGCCGCAGGACAAGGGCGGCGGGCAGCCGCCGGCAAACCCGCCGGCGTCGGGCGGCGGGCGCAACGGCGAGGTCGATTTCAAGGGGCAGAAGCGCTCCAACGACACCCACCAGAGCACGACCGATCCCGAGGCCCGGCTCTACCGCAAGGGTCAGGGGATGGAGGCCAAGCTCTGCTTCATCGGCCATGCCCTGATGGAGAACCGCAACGGCCTGATCGTCGACGCCCGGCTGACCCAGGCCGACGGCCACGGCGAGCGTTACGCCGCCCTGTCGATGATCGAGACCCGGGCCGACCGGCCGCGCGGGATCAGCCTGGGCGCGGACAAGGCCTATGACGCCGAGGATTTCGTCAACGAGCTCAAGTCGCTGAACGTGCGCCCGCACGTGGCGCAGAACGATAATGGCCGGCGCTCGGCGATCGACCGGCGCACCACCCGCCACGCCGGCTACGCCATGAGCCAGAAGATCAGGAAGCGCATCGAGGAGGCCTTCGGCTGGATCAAGACCGTCGCCGGCCGGCGCAAGACCCGCTTCAAAGGGCGCGAGCGGGTCGGCTGGGACTTCGCCTTCGCCGCGGCGGCCTACAACCTGGTGCGGCTGCCCAAGCTGGTCGGAGCCGCAGCATGAGCCTGAAGGGCAAGTGGCGCATCGTCGAGATGGAGCTGTGGGACCGCGACTTCCTCGATCTGGTCGAGCCAGCCTACATCCGCTTCGACGAGACCGGCGGCGAGTTCGCCTTCGGCTGCATCACCGGCTCCTTCCCCTACGCTTCCGGCAGCGACGCCATCGCCTTCGACTGGGGCGGAGCCGACGAGATGGACGAGGCCCATGGCGAGGGCTGGGCCGAGCTTCAGGATGACGGCTCCCTCGTCGGCGAAATCAGATTCCACAACGGCGACGAGTCCGGGTTCACCGCCCGCCGCTGGCCGACTTCTTCAACAGCCTGCTAG
>CBJNAS010000659.1:0-1525 GCA_966434565.1 uncultured Phenylobacterium sp. | reverse complement strand
ACTATCCGGAGCTGAAGACCCACCCGACGTTCGAGTACGAAGACGGCATTCTGGCCGGCCTGCTTTCCGCACAGATGGCGGTCCGCGCCGAAATTCGCAGGCGGAGTCATTGACCGGGATGGCTCCACCGGCGAGGCGACCTCCGTGGCCATGGCGCGCAGGCTGGCGAAGCCCGCGCCATAACGGCCCAGCAGGCTCTCCACCCCGGCCTTGCCGCGCGCCGCGCGCCGGGCGAGCCAGAAGGTCGTCCCGCGCAGCGCCGCCGCCAGCTGGCGGTAGAGGGCCATCTGCCCCGCCGCCGGCGCGCGTTCGTCCAGGGCCGAGACCTGCTCCCATAGCGGCCCCAGGTCGAGCACGGTCTTGGCCGCCTCGTAGCCGGCGGTGAAGGCGGTGACGTCGCAATTGGCCGCGCCCATCAGGCGCATGGGGAAGGAAGGTCCGCAGCGGTCGACCACATCGTTGGCGACGACGGTGGCGATGATGTCCGGCCGCAGGCGGTGGCGGCGGATCGCGTCCCGGTGCTTCTGCAGCGGCTGTGGGAAGTAGCCGAGAAGCCGCCGCTCCAGCCAGGGATCCTCGGTGGCCCGCTCGGCGACGATCTCGCGCTTCAGCTCGAGCTTGCCGTAGGCCAGCAGCACGGCGAGCTCCGGCCGCGTGAGTCCCTGGCCGGCCGCAGCGCGGGCGGCAATCTCGGCGGCGGTCGGCAGACCCTCCACCGTCCGGTCGAGCCGGCCCTCGGCCTCCAGCCGGGCGATGAACTGGGCGTGCGGCTCCAGCTCGCCGGCCGCGTCCAGCTCCAGCAGGGAAAGCGCCAGCGTCTGCCCATAGTTGTGCGCCAGCACGTGGCTCGCCACGTCGTCGGTCATCGACTTCAGCAGGCTGTCGCGCCGCCGGCGGCTCAGCTTGTCCGACCGCTCCAGCATGCCGGTCAGGATCTTGATGTTGACCTCGTGATCCGAGGAATCGACCCCGGCGGAGTTGTCGATGGCGTCGGTGTCGATGCGGCCGCCGTCGCTGGCGAACTCGATCCGCGCCGCCTGGGTGACGCCGAGATTGGCGCCTTCCCCCACCACCTTCACGCGCAGGGCCGCGGCGTCGATGCGCACGAGGTCGTTGGCCTTGTCGCCCACCTCCGCATTGGTCTCATGGGTGGCCTTCACATAGGTGCCGATGCCGCCGAGGTAGAGGAGCTCGGCGGGCGCCTTCAGGATGGCGTTGATCAGCTCCGCGGGGCTCAGCTGGTCGGCCTTGATGTCCAGCGCGGCTTTGACCTCGGGCGTGAGCGGGACCGATTTCAGGGTCCGGGCGAACACGCCGCCGCCCTTCGACAGCGCCTCGCGGTCGTAGTCGTCCCAGGACGAACGCGGCAGGGCGAACATCCGCCGGCGCTCGGCGAAGGACCTTTCGGGGTCCGGGTCGGGGTCCAGGAAGACGTGACGGTGGTCGAAGGCGGCGATCAGCCGGGTCTGCTCCGACAGCAGCATGCCGTTGCCGAACACGTCGCCGGACATGTCGCCCACGCCGA
>CBJNAS010000658.1:0-1531 GCA_966434565.1 uncultured Phenylobacterium sp. | reverse complement strand
CGGCGCGTGCGCGAGAGCGGCGTCTATTGCGAGATCCACCCCTACGACAAGGTCGAGGCGGTGCTGGAGGCGTTCCGGCCGCGGGCGATCATCCTGTCCGGCGGGCCGGCCAGCGTGCACGAGGCCGAGAGCCCCGCGGCGCCCAGGGCGCTGTTCGAGCAGGACGTCCCCGTGCTGGGCATCTGCTACGGCGAGCAGACGATGTGCGCCGAGTTGGGCGGCCTGGTGGAGCCCGGGGCCACCCGCGAGTTCGGCCGCGCCGAGATCGAGATCGTCCGGGAGAGCCCGTTGCTGGAGGGCCTGGGCGGCGCGGGCCACAAGGAGACCGTCTGGATGAGCCATGGCGACAAGGTCGCCGCCTTGCCGCCCGGATTCGAACCGATCGCCGTCTCGGAAGGCTCGCCCTACGCCGTGATCGCCGACGAGGGACGCCGGTTCTACGGCATCCAGTTCCACCCGGAGGTGGCGCACACGCCGAGAGGCGCGCTGATCCTGCGCAACTTCACCCACCGCATCGCCGGCTGCCACGGCGACTGGACCATGGCGACCTTCCGCGAGGAGGCGATCGCCCGCATCCGCGAGCAGGTGGGCCAGGGCAGGGTGATCTGCGGCCTCTCCGGCGGGGTGGATTCCTCGGTGGCCGCGGTGCTGATCCACGAGGCCATCGGCGATCAGCTGACCTGCGTCTTCGTCGATACCGGCCTACTGCGCCTGAACGAGGCCGAGCAGGTGGTGACTATGTTCCGCGACCACTACAACATTCCGCTGCTGCACGTGGACGCCTCCCAGGACTTTTTGGGCGCGCTCGCTGGCGTCTCGGATCCGGAGACCAAGCGTAAGACGATCGGCCGTCTGTTCGTCGAGGTCTTCGACCGCGAGGCGGCCAGGATCGAGGGCGCCGACTTCCTGGCCCAGGGCACACTCTATCCCGACGTGATCGAGAGCGTCTCGGCCCGCGGCGGCCCCTCCGCAGTGATCAAGAGCCACCACAACGTGGGCGGCCTGCCGGACTACATGAAGCTGAAGCTGGTCGAGCCGTTGCGCGAGCTGTTCAAGGACGAGGTCCGCGCGCTGGGGGTCGAGCTCGGCCTGCCGCCGCAGTTCGTCGGTCGTCATCCATTCCCGGGCCCGGGCCTGGCCATCCGCATCCCCGGCGAGGTGACGCCGGAGAAGGTGGCGGTGCTGCAGAAGGCCGATGCCATCTACCTCGACGAGATCCGCAAGGCCGGCCTCTACGACGCCATCTGGCAGGCCTTCGCCGTCCTCCTGCCGGTGCGCACCGTGGGCGTGATGGGCGACGCGCGCACCTACGACGAGGTCTGCGCCCTTCGCGCCGTCACCTCCACCGACGGCATGACCGCCGATTTCTTCGAGTTCCCCTGGGAAGTGCTGGGTCGGGCGGCCACGCGGATCATCAACGAGGTCAAAGGCATCAACCGGGTGGTCTACGACGTGACCTCCAAACCGCCGGGGACGATCGAGTGGGAGTAGCGGGGCTGTAGATTTATAGGAAAAACAATAGCTTGCAACC
>CBJNAS010000657.1:0-1533 GCA_966434565.1 uncultured Phenylobacterium sp. | reverse complement strand
TGCCGGACAAGGCGATCGACCTCGTCGACGAGGCGGCGAGCCGGGTGCGCATGGCGGTGGACTCCAAGCCCGAGGCGCTGGACGAGATCGACCGGCGCGTGGTGCAGCTGAAGATTGAGCGCGAAGCCCTGTCCAAGGAGCACGACGCCGCCTCCAAGGCCCGGCTCGAGAAGCTCGAGGAGGAGCTGGAGGACCTGGAGGCGCAGTCCCAGGACCTGACCGAACGCTGGAAGGCCGAGAAGGACAAGGTCGGCCAGGCGGCGCAGGCGCGCGAGGCGCTCGACCGCCTGCGCGCCGAGCTGGTGAGCGCGCAGCGCCGCGGCGACCTGCAGCGCGCCTCGGAGATCGCCTATGGCGAGATCCCGCCGCTGGAGAAGCGGCTGGCCGAGGAAGAGGCCAAGGCCCACGAGGGCGCCGTCTCGCCCGAGGTGGTCGACGCTGAGCAGATCGCCGCCGTCGTCTCCCGCTGGACCGGCGTGCCGGTGGAGAAGATGCTGGAGGGCGAGCGCGAGAAGCTGCTGCAGATGGAGGCGGGCCTGCGCGAGCGGGTGGTGGGCCAGGAGGAAGCCCTGGTCGCCGTCTCAGACGCGGTGCGGCGCGCCCGCGCGGGCCTGAAGGACCCGAACCGGCCGATCGGCTCGTTCCTGTTCCTGGGCCCCACCGGCGTCGGCAAGACCGAGCTCACCAAGGCGCTCGCCGAGTTCCTGTTCGACGACGAGTCCGCCGTGACCCGCCTCGACATGAGCGAGTACATGGAGAAGCATTCGGTCAGCCGCATGATCGGCGCGCCGCCCGGCTATGTCGGTTACGACGAGGGCGGGGCGCTGACCGAGAGCGTGCGGCGCAGGCCCTACCAGGTCGTGCTGTTCGACGAGGTCGAAAAGGCCCACCCGGACGTCTTCAACGTGCTCTTGCAGGTGCTCGACGATGGTCGTCTCACCGACGGCCAGGGCCGCACGGTCGACTTCCGCAATACGCTGATCATCATGACCTCCAACATGGGGTCGGAGTACCTGGCGAGCCTGGCGGAGGGCGACGACGTCGAGACGGCCCGGCCCGCGGTGATGGACGTGGTCCGCCGTCAGTTCCGGCCCGAGTTCCTGAACCGGATCGACGAGATCATCCTGTTCAAGCGGCTGGGCCGGGCGGAGATGGACAATATCGTCCGCATCCAGCTGAAGCGGGTCGAGAAGCTGCTCGCCGACCGGCGCATGACGCTGGCGCTGGACGACATGGCCCTGCACTGGCTGGCCGAGCGCGGCTACGACCCGGTCTACGGGGCCCGCCCGCTGAAGCGGGTGATCCAGAAGGAGCTGGTCGACCCGATCGCCCGCAAGCTGCTCGCCGGCGAGCTGGAGGACGGCCAGGTCATCGAAGTCGCCTCCGCCGGCGACGGCTTGGCGATCGCCCGGGCGAGGGTGCATTGAGGGGAATTTCCCTCCCCATGAAGGCTACGGCATTCACTCAACTTGGCCTGTGGGCCTGAACGCCCCCTCAGTCGCCTTCGGCGACAGCTCCCCCGCTGCGCGGTGG
>CBJNAS010000656.1:0-1538 GCA_966434565.1 uncultured Phenylobacterium sp. | reverse complement strand
CCGCGGTTGAGCTGATCGACCACCTCGAAGATCCGCTCGGCGATCGCCTCGCGCGTCAGGCTGGAGACCAGGATCCGGCCGATGCGAAGGTGCGTCTCGGTCCGCGACGGCTCGGGGATCAACGAATAGGCCGCCTCCTGCACCCGGTCGTGCAGGAAGGCGTACGTCGCCTCCTGCCGGAGCACGAGGCCAGCCCGCACGGCCTCCCAAAGGGCGCCGTGAACCCCATCGACGGATCGCTCCAGGACGAGGCCGAGCGTGGCGAAGTCCGCCGTGTTCCCGAGCGCAGCGAACCATTTCAGGGCGTTCTGCGTCTCGGGCTGCAGGCGAACGAGCTTCACCACCATCAGGTCCGCCACATTATCCGAATAGCCCTTGGTGCGGATGCGCGGCAGATCCCAGGCCCACCGGCCGACACGGGGATCGAAGGCGAGCACCTTTTCCTCGGCCAGATGAGTCAGGAACTGGATGGTGAAGAACGGATTGCCGCCGGTCTTCTCATAGACCATCTCGGCAAGCGGCGTCGCCGTATCCGGTGAGGCGTGGAGCGCGGCGCCGACGAGCCGCCCCACGTCGCTGGGCGTCAAAGGCGACAGCACGATGTCTCGCACCCTTCCGCCGGCCTCGCGGATCGCATCCAGACTGCGCATCAGCGGGTGGCTGCGATCCACCTCGTTATCGCGATAAGCGCCGACCAGCAGTAGGGGGCCCATATCAGGCTGGGTCGCCAAGTCCATGAGCGTATTGAGCGTCGCTGCATCCAGCCACTGCAGATCGTCGAGGAACAGCACGAGCGGATGCTCGGGCCTCGCGAACACTCCGATGAAGCGCCGCACCGTCTGACGGAACCGGAAGTCCGCTTCCTGCGGCGGCAGGTCGGGAACCTGTGGCTGTTCGCCGACGATCAGCTTCAGCTCCGGGACGATCCCCACTATGAGCGCCCCGTTCGGCTCCAGCGCCGCGCGAAGCGTCTCGCGCCAGCGCGCGAGTTCGGCCTCGCCCTTGCTGAGCAACGTGCGGATCAGGCCCTGGAAGGCCTGGGCCAGGGTCGAATAGGGAATGTCGCGCTTGTACTGGTCGAACTTGCCCGAGGCGAACAGGCCGCGCGACGGGACCAGCGCCTTGTGCAGCTCGCCCACCACCGAAGACTTGCCCACGCCTGAGTAGCCGGAGACCAGGACCAGCTCGGGGGCGCCTTCCGCCACCACCCGATCGAAGGCCTCGATCAGAGCGGCGATCTCCCGCTCGCGACCGTACAGCCGCTCAGGGATGCGCAGCACGTCGGGCACGTCTCGGCCGCCGAGCGCGAAGGGCGAAATCTGTCCGGTCGCCGCCCATTCGTCCAGGCAAAGCTCCAGGTCGGCCTGGAGGCCGGCGGCGGTCTGGTATCGTTCCTCGGCGTTCTTGGCCAGGCACTTCAGGATGATGGCGGAGATCGCCGCGGGCGCGTCCGGCCGGCGCGCGACGGGCGGCTCGGGCGCGGAGGCGATGTGGCGGTGGACCCACTCCATCGGATCCGAGGCCGAGAAGGGCGGGGC
>CBJNAS010000655.1:0-1538 GCA_966434565.1 uncultured Phenylobacterium sp. | reverse complement strand
GCGTGTTGGGCGCGTTTCAGGTGGCGGTGAACGGCGATCTCGCCAACTGGCACACGGGCGAGCCGGGCGCGATCCCCGCCGTGGGCGGTGCGATGGACCTGGCCATCGGCGCAAAGAAGACCTTCGTGATGATGGACCTGCTGACCAAGCAGGGGGAGAGCAAGCTGGTGGAGGCCTGCACCTATCCGCTGACCGGCCTCGCCTGCGTGTCGCGCGTCTACACCGATCTAGGCGTATTCGATGTGGGGCCGCAGGGCGCGCAGGTGCTCGAGATCGTCGGGGGGCTGACGCTCGATGAACTGCGCACGCTGACCGGCGTGAAGCTGGAAATGGCCGCACAGTCGCAAGCCGCCTGAAGCCGCACAATATCGAGAGATTATTCGATGACCGATGCTTTCACCTGCGACGCCGTTCGCACCCCCATCGGCCGCTATGCCGGCGGCCTTTCCAAGGTTCGCGCCGACGATCTGGGCGCGCTGCCCATGAAGGCGCTGCTGGAACGCAACGCTGGCCTCGATCCCGCTGCGGTCGAGGAAGTCTTCTAAGGCTGCGCCAACCAGTCGGCGCAACCCCGAGGGTGCCAATGAGCAGACGTTCGGAATGACGGTTGAGGGTGGAGGCTGTGTGAAAACTCGCATCGGCCGAAATCTCGCACAAAATCTTGCCGCTGATGGGCAGTGTTCCGGTTCAGCTTTCTAAGCCTCGCCGCTTCCGCGGCACGGATCGGGTGAATTGTTGCGCGGAAATTCTGGCTGGCTGAGTTTTCACACAGCCTTGTATGGGAGCTGTCCTGTCAAGGACCCGCACAGTCTTCGCATTACTTCTCCAGTTCAAAGGTGATCCGAGGGGAGCCTGCGCCCGGGCGCCTTGCGCGCCGCGACCTTGTATACGGTTAGGTCCGTGTGGACCTGGACCATGAAGCAATCATTCGCTTCGGCGGCTGGGCTCCGAGGCGGCGGGCCCATTCTCAGTTCGGCGCGAGACCAAGGCTGTGTTCGGGTCCCCGCCACCTCGGATCATTATCGGCGGCCGGCCCGCAGCAGGCGGCGGCCGCCGAGTTCGTTCGGCCCTACGGATCAGGCCATCGCGTTTCGCAATCTGACGCCTGGGGGGATCTCGCCGACCGTCACCAGCCGCCACAACGCGATGAGCAGCTTGCGCGCCAGCGCCACGATCATGGTCGTCTTGCGCTTGCCGCCGCCCTCGGTCCGTTCGCGGTACCACTTCGCCAGGGCGCTCTCGCTTTGGAATCGGAGGAACCGCCAAGCCAGCTGCATCAGGCCGCGCCGGACCCGCGCATTGCCCGCCTTCGCCAGCCCGCGTTCCCGTCGCTTGGAACCGCTTTCGTCGGGTGATCCGGTGACGCCGGCGTAACGAGCCACAGCCCGGCGGTCGCGCAGGTTCCGGGACAGGACTTCCTGCACCAGCATGTCCGCCGTCTCGAGGCCGACGCCGACCACTCGCGCCAATAGCCGAACCATCGCGTTCGGGCCGCCGGCCGGAGCCTGTTCCAGGCGCTCCCGCCGGCTGCGTTCGAC
>CBJNAS010000654.1:0-1539 GCA_966434565.1 uncultured Phenylobacterium sp. | reverse complement strand
GCTTCCGACCCGATTGTGTTGAAAAACGCGCGCTTGAAGTAGCCCGGAGGTTCTGATTCAGTTTTCGCGGTCGAGCGGAGACGAGCCGATGATGGGCGAGCGAGCGGTGGCGCAGGAGGCGCTGTTTTACAGCTTCAACCTGGAGCGGCACGTTCCGGCCGATCACCTGCTGCGCTCGATCGACCGGTTCGTGGACCTGTCCGGCATTCGCGAGCATTTGCGGCCCTTCTATAGCGACACGGGTCGACCCTCGATCGATCCTGAGCTGATGATCCGGATGCTGCTAATCGGCTATTGCATGGGCATTCGCTCGGAACGGCGTCTATGCGACGAGGTCCATCTCAACCTGGCCTATCGCTGGTTCTGCAGGCTCGGGCTGGAGGGCGACGTGCCCGACCACTCGACCTTCTCCAAGAACCGCCACGGCCGCTTCCGCGACAGCGATCTCTTGCGCGAGCTGTTCGAGACGACGGTCGCCTGCTGCATGGCCGAGGGACTGGTCGGTGGCGAAGGTTTCGCCGTCGACGCCAGCCTGATCCGGGCGGATGTCGACCGCCAACGTGCCGTTCCTGGCAGCGAGGGGTTGCCACCCGAGGCAGCCGGCCGTGCGGTACGCGAGTATCTCGCGGTGCTCGACGATGCCGCCTTCGGAGCGGCAACGCCAGTCGTCCCCAAGCAGCTTGCGCCGACCGATCCGGCCGCGCGCTGGACCGCTGCCTCGCGCGAGCGCGCCTTCTTCGCCTACTCGACTAACTATCTGATCGACCTTGATCATGCGGTGATCGTCGGCGTCGAGGCGACCACCTCGATCCGCCAGGCTGAGGTGACAGCGCAACGCCGGATGATCGAACGAGTAGAGGAGCGGTTCGGCCTGCGGCCCGCGCGGCTGGCCGCCGACACCGGCTATGGCTCGGCCGAGAACCTCGCCTGGCTGGTCGAGGAGAAGGGTATCGAACCCCATATCCCAGTGTTCGACAAGTCCGCCCGCACCGACGGGACGTTCGAACGCTCTGCCTTCACCTATGACCACGAGGATGACAGCTACATCTGCCCGGGCGGCAAGCGCCTGCGACCGCGCAATCGCAACTTCGCCAGCCCGCGAAGCAATGTCGATCAGGACGGCTTCATCCGCTACCGCGCCCGCCAGCAGGACTGCAGCGACTGTGTCCTGCGACAGCGCTGCACACCCAATATGCCGGCCCGCAAGATCATGCGATCGATCCACGAAGGCGCTCGCGACGTCGCTCGCGATATCGCCACCACTGACGCCTATCTCGTGTCCCGCCGCGAACGGAAGAAGATCGAGATGCTGTTCGCGCATCTCAAGCGCATCCTGAAGCTCGATCGATTACGATTACGCGGCCCATGCGGGGCTAAAGACGAGTTCCTCCTCGCCGCCACCGCCCAGAACCTTCGCAAGCTCGCCAAGATTATCCCGATGCCGGCGCCATTGGCCGCCTGACCGCCGCGCGGCTCCCGCTCGCCCCGTCACGAACGCCCCCGGAAGCCGACAGAGAGGCGCCTTTCTCAACACAATCG
>CBJNAS010000653.1:0-1549 GCA_966434565.1 uncultured Phenylobacterium sp. | reverse complement strand
CCCTCTCTCGCGCCCCCCCAGGGAGGGCATGCCCCTGCCCTTCAGCCGCACGGTGCGGCCGGTCTGGGCGCCTTCGGGCACGCGGATCTTCTGCTTTGAGTGTCCGTCGCAGTTCTCCCCGCCCAGGAGGCAGGGCGCGTCGAGCTCCCCGCCGAGGGCCGCGATCGCCATCGGCACCGGGACGGTGCAGAGCAGGTCCAGGCCGTCGCGCTCGAAGAGCTCGTGCGGCTTGACCGACAGGAAGATGTAGAGGTCGCCGCGCGGGCCGCCCCGGGCGCCGGCGTCGCCCTCGCCGGCCAGCCGGATCCGCGCGCCGTCGTCGACGCCGGGCGGGATGCGCACGGAGAGCACGCGCTCCTTGCGCACCATGCCCTGGCCGCGGCAGTCGGCGCAGGGATCGAGGATCATCTGGCCCGAACCGCCGCAGCGCGGGCAGGTCCGCTCGATGGAGAAGAAGCCCTGGGCCGCGCGCACACGGCCCGCGCCGCCGCAGGTGGCGCAGGTGGTGGGCTTGGTCCCGGGCTTGGCGCCCGAGCCCTCGCAGCTCTCGCAGGTCATGGCCGCGGGAACGGTGATCTCCACGTCCGCGCCGGCGTAGGCCTGCTGCAGGGTGATCTCCAGGTCGTAGCGCAGGTCCTGGCCGCGGGCCGGGCCCGAGCGCTGGCGCTGGCGGCCGCCGCCGAACATGTCCCCGAAGACGTCGCCGAACACCTCGTTGAAGATGTCGCTGACGTCGTGGAACTGGCCGCCGCCCGGACCGCCGCCCATGCCGTTCACGCCGGCATGGCCGAAGCGATCGTAGGCCGAGCGCTTCTGCGGGTCCGACAGGACCGAATAGGCCTCGTTGATCTCTGTGAAGCGGCCGGCCGCTTCCTCGCACCCGCCATTGCGGTCGGGGTGATGCTGCATGGCGAGCTTGCGGAACGCCGACTTCAGGCCGGCTTCGTCGCACTCTCGGCCGACGCCCAGGATCTCGTAATAGTCCCGCATAGACCGTCAGGCGCTCGTCGTTGTCGCTGCTGGTGGAGGTGGGATCACCCCCGCCCGGCTGCAAGGCTTATTCAGCCGAGCGGGCGGGGGCTTCTTCCGCTTTGTGCGGCGGCGACGCACCCCGATGGCGGTCTTGTCGCAAATGAAGCCCAAGACCGCCATGAGGCGCGATGTCACGCCGACTTCTTCTCGTCGCCGTCGACTTCCTCGAACTCGGCGTCGACCACGTCGTCCGAGCCATGGGCCTGGGTCTCGGCGCCGCCGGAGTCAGCGCCCGGGCTCTGCTGGGCGTTGTACATGGCCTCGCCCAGCTTCATCGAGGCTTGGATCAGGGTCTGGGTCTTGGCCGCGATCACCTCGGCGTCGCCGCCGTCGACCACGCCCTTCAGGTCGTCCAGCGCCGACTGGATGGCGTCGCGCTCGCCCTGGCCGACCTTGTCGCCGTGCTCCTTGAGCGCCTTCTCGGTCGAGTGGATGATCGCGTCGGCCTGGTTCTTGGCCTCCACGGCCGCCTTGCGCTTCTCGTCCTCGGCCTTGTGGCTCTCCGCCTCGCGGACCA
>CBJNAS010000652.1:0-1563 GCA_966434565.1 uncultured Phenylobacterium sp. | reverse complement strand
GGGTCACGCCAAAGACGGTCAGGTCCTGGCGGCGAACCAGGGCCTCATGCGCGCGATCGCCTCTTCCACCTCGGCCGTCGAGACGGCGAAGCTGAGGCGCAGGAAGCGACGCCCGTCGACGGGATCGAAGTCGAGGCCGGGGGCCGTGGCCACGCCGGTGTCCAGCAGCAGCCGCTCGCAGAAGGCCAAGCTGTCGTTCGTCAGATGGCCGATGTCGGCCCAGATGTAGAAGGCGCCATCCGGCGGGGCGATGGAGCCGAGCCCCAGCCCGGGCAGCGCCTCGAGCAGCCGCTCGCGGTTGGTCCGATAGACGGCCACATGGCCCTCCAGCTCCTCGGTGGCGTCCAGCGCCGCCAGGGCCGCGTGCTGGCTGAGCGACGGCGCCATCAGGAACAGGTTGCCCACATAGGCGCGGGCGCGCGCCGCCTGCGCGCCGGGCGCCACCAGCCAGCCCAGCCGCCAGCCGGCCATGCTGAAGTATTTGGAAAAGCTGTTGACGATCAGGGCCTGGGCGTCGAACTCCAGCATCGAGTGCGTCGGCCCGGCGTAGCTCAGGCCATGGTAGATCTCGTCGGAGACGATGCGGATCCCGCGCTCCCGGCAGACGCAGGCGATCTCGGCGAGCTCGTCGCGGCCGATGATCGAGCCGGTCGGATTGGCGGGGCTCGCGACGATCACCCCCGCGGGCGCGGGATCGAGCGCCGCCAGCGCCCGGGCGGTCAGCTGGTAGCGCTCCGCCGGCCCGCAGGCGATCTCCACCGGGACCATGTGCAAGGCCTTCAGCACGTTGCGGTAGGCGACATAGCCCGGCCGGGCGAGCGCGATCCGGTCGCCGGGATCGAAGGCCTGCGACACCGCCAGCACCAGGGCGGGCGAGGCGCCGCAGGTCAGCACCACCTCCTCGGGATCGACGCGCACGCCATAGAGGTCGTGGTAGCGCTGGGCGATGCGGGCGGTGAGCTCGGCGCTCTCCCAGTAGCCCATCGCCTCGGCGTCGAGCACCCGGTGCGCCACCGCCAGCGCCGCCTTGGGGGCGCCGGTGGAGGGCTGGCCGAACTCCATGTGCAGGATCGATCGCCCCTCCGCCTTCAGCCGGTGGGCGAGGCGACTGAGCTGGATGGCGTGGAAGGGCGCGATCTCGGCGGGCATGGGCGAGGGGTAGCCCCCCGCCCGCCCCGTGTCACCTGTCGCCTGTCACGCGTCAGGTCTCACCCGGTGCTGTTCGAGACCGACCTCCCGCACCCGACCGCGCTCTATCCGAACGTCCAGGAACACATTGTCGAGCTCCTGGGCGGCCAGAGCCGCGAGGTGGTTCGAATCCCTTCGCGTGCGTTCGTGGCCGGCAGAGCCGCGCGCCATTGAGGTCTTGACCCCGGCGCCTCGAATGCGAAGCCTGCGCCTCGCAAATGGAAGGGGGCGCCGGGATGTCTGCGATCGAAGCTGTGGAGGCGGCGCCGGCCGCTGAGCACGGGGCGCCGTCGCACCGGCGGGTGCTGTTGGCGAGCCTGGTGGGCACGGCGGTCGAGTTCTACGACTTCTACATCTACGCCACCGCCGCCTCGC
>CBJNAS010000651.1:0-1565 GCA_966434565.1 uncultured Phenylobacterium sp. | reverse complement strand
GCACCGCCAAATGCAACGCCACCAACGACGAAGAACACGCAGTATCAACCGTGACAGCAGGACCCTCCAAACCCAGGGCATAGGCAACACGGCCGGAAATCACACTCCCGGTGTTACCGGTGAGCAAATGCCCCTCGACCCCCTCCGGAACCGCCGAAAGGCCCGCGCCGTATCCCGACGGCGCCGCACCGGCGAACACGCCGACCTTCTCGCCGCGCAGTCGGCGCGGGTCGATGCCCGCGCGTTCGATGGCCTCCCACGACGTCTCCAACAGCAACCGCTGCTGCGGATCCATCGCCAACGCCTCACGCGCCGAAATCTCAAAGAACCCCGGATCGAAATCACCCACACCCCGAAGGAACCCACCCTCACGCACATACGACGACCCCGCCGCATCAACCTCGGAATCGTACAAACGCCCGACATCCCACCCACGATCCGTCGGGAACGGACCGATCACATCCCCACCAGAGGAAACCACTCCCCACAAATCCTCCGGCGACTCGATCCCCCCGGGAAACCGGCACGCCATCCCGACGATCGCGATCGGCTCCTGCCCGGCGGCCTCCAGCTCGCGCACTCGCTGACGGCTGCGGCGCAGGTCGGCCGTAACCTTCTTGAGGTATCCACGGAGCTTGTCTTCGTTGGTTTCCACGTCAATCGCCTATCTGATCGCTCAGGGGGTGCCGGGCACCGGGTCAGGACAGTCCGAACTCTTCGTCGATCAAGTCGAACAAGTCCTCGTCCGACGCGGAATCGATCTCGCGGGTCTCAGAACTCGCAGTCCCCTCGGCCTTCTGTACGTCGCGCCACTTCGACAGCAGCGCTTCCAGACGCGTGACGACCTGGCCCGCCGACTGGCGTCCTTCGGGCCCCGCCGCGAGAGCGGCCAGGGCGGCGTCCAGCGCGGCGAGTCCGGCCGCAGAGGTGTCCTCGGCCGCCGCGACGCCTTCGATCTTGATCTCGCTGTAGAGGAGGTCCGCCAGCGCGGCCGGGCTCGGGTGGTCGAAGATGAGAGTGGCCGGCAGGGACAGGCCGGTGGCGACCCGCAGGCGGTTGCGCAGCTCGACCGCCGTCAGCGAATCAAAACCCAGATCCTTGAACGGACGATCCGCACGCACCTGCCCGGCATGCGCGTGACCCAACACCGCCGCAGCCTGACCGCATACCAGGTCGACCAGGGCCTTGCGACGGTCCGCTTCGGACAGCAGCGCGAACCGCTCCAGCAGTCCGGCCGCGCCCGCACCCGGCCCGCTCTGCGCGGCGGCCCTGCGCGCCGTGGCGCGCACCAACCGGGACAGCATCGGCGACAGCGCCCCGGCAGCGGCCTGGGCACTCAGCACCGTGGTGTCGAGCGGAACCGCGGTGAGGGCCGCCTCGGTCCGAGCGATCGCCGCGTCCAGCAGCGCCAAACCAGTCGCCGTTTCGAGCAGCATCATCCCGCCGCGCCCCATGCGGGCTCGGTCGGCGTCGTCGAGATGGCCGGTCATCGCGCTGGACTGCGCCCATAGGCCCCAGGCGATGGACTGCGCCGCCAAGCCCAGGCTTTGACGGTGCTCAGCCAG
>CBJNAS010000650.1:0-1582 GCA_966434565.1 uncultured Phenylobacterium sp. | reverse complement strand
CGACGACAGCCGACGGGTGATCGCCGGGCTCGAGGCGCGGCTGGCGCAGGAGAGCGGGGTGGCGCTGAAGATCCGCCACAACGCCGTCCTCGGCTACTTCGTCGAGACCACAGCCAAGGCGGCCGAGCCGCTGATGACGGCGCCGCTGAACGGCGCCTTCATCCACCGCCAGACGCTCGCCAACCAGGTGCGCTTCACCACCGTCGAGCTCGCCGAGCTCGACGCGAAGATCGCCCAGGCCGCCGAGCGGGCGCTGGCGATCGAGGTCGAGACCTTCGAGGCCTGGCGCGCCGCCGCCGTCGAGGTCGCCGCCGCCCTGCAGGCCGCCGCCGAGGCCGCCGCGCGTCTCGACGTAGCCGCCGGCCTCGCCGAATGGGCCGAGGACGTCGGCGCGGTGCGGCCGGTGGTCGACCGCTCGCAGGCCTTCGAGGCGGAAGCGGCGCGCCATCCGGTGGTGGAGGCCGCGGTGCGCCGCGCGGGCGAGGCCTTCACCCCCAACGACTGCCGGCTCGACGGCGCGGGCGCCGGCGGGGCCAGGCTGGCCATCGTCACCGGCCCGAACATGGCCGGCAAGTCCACCTTCCTGCGGCAGAACGCGCTCTTGGCCGTGCTCGCCCAGGCCGGCTGCTTCGTGCCGGCTAGGCGGCTGCGGCTGGGGGTGGTCGACCGGCTGTTCAGCCGGGTCGGGGCCGGCGACGACCTGGCGCGCGGCCGCTCGACCTTCATGCTGGAGATGGTCGAGACCGCGGCCATCCTCACCCAGGCCACGCCGCGCTCGCTGGTGATCCTCGACGAGATCGGGCGGGGGACCGCCACCTACGACGGCCTGGCCATCGCCTGGGCCTGCGCCGAGGCCTTGCACGAGACCAACCGCTGCCGTGCGTTGTTCGCCACCCACTACCACGAGCTGGCGGTGCTGGAGGACCGGCTGGGCTACTGCGCCAACCTCAGCCTCAGGGCCAAGGAGTGGAATGGCGACCTGATCTTCCTGCACGAAGCCGGCCCGGGGCCGGCCGACCGGTCCTACGGCGTTCAGGTGGCCAAGTTGGCGGGGGTGCCGCCGGCGGTGGTCGCGCGGGCCAAGTCGGTGCTGGAGCGCCTCGAGCGGGAGGCCGGCGCCCCGGCGCATCTGGAGGACCTGCCGCTGTTCGCCGCCGCGGCCGCCGCCGAAGCCGAGGCCGTGGGCCCCAGCCTGGTGGAACAGTCGCTGAGGGGGCTCGACCTCGACGGCATGAGCCCGCGCGAGGCGATGGAGGCGCTCTATCGCCTGAAGGGGATGCTGGGGTGAATCTTCCGTCCTTTCATAACGAGGGGACGATCGCGAAGCGGGCGCCGATCAGGGCGCCGTTGATCGAGACGCGGTCTTCGCGGGAGCGACGGTCAGGCGCGGCCTGCCTGCTTCAGGAGCAGCTGGGCGCGGGCCAGGTGCGGCCGGTCCAGCATGGCGCCCTTGTAGCCGATCGCGCCCACGCCCGGATTGGCCGCGAACAGGTCGACGATCTCCTTGGCCGCGGCGATCTCGTCCTCGGTGGGGGTGAATGCGGCGTTGATCACCTCGACCTGCGCCGGGTGGATCGCCAGC
>CBJNAS010000649.1:0-1582 GCA_966434565.1 uncultured Phenylobacterium sp. | reverse complement strand
AGTGCTGATGCTGCGCAATCCGGACTCGGGCCTGGCGATCGAGGACCGCATCGCCCTGGCTTTGCGTGCGACCTTGGGGCGTGACGACATTGATCTGTCGGGTGACCCCAGCTTTCTTGACCTTGGCGGCGATTCCTTCGATGCCATCACCTTTTCCATGCTGCTGGAAGATGTCTTCGGAACTGCCATTTCCGCGGGCGCCATCCTCAGCCCGACCGGCAGTCCGCGGCGCTGGGCCGAAATGCTCCGTGGCAGCCAAGAGCACGGCGGCCTGACCTTCGCCGCTGTCCATGGAGAGAATGCGCAAGAGCTCGACAGTGCGGACCTCGATCCCGCGCGCCTGCTGCCGGAGGGCGTGAGCACGGGCGTGAGCCCGGCTAAGGATCCTGCCTTGACGCGCGTGGTGCTGGTGACCGGCGCGAACGGATTCCTGGGCCGCTTCGTCACGCTCGAATGGCTGGAGCGCCTCGCCCCGCACGGCGGCAGGGTGATCGCCCTGGTCCGGGGCGTAGACGAGGCTGATGCGCGACACCGGCTCGAAGATTCCTACGGCGCAGATGACGCCGAGCTTGCGAAGCGGTTCCGCGAGCTTGCGGCCGATCATCTCGAGGTCATCGCCGCGGATCTCGGTGAGCGGCGCCTCGGCATCGATGCTGCCGTTCTGGACGATCTCGCTCAGCGGGTGGACCGGATCGTCCACGTCGGCGCGTTGGTCAACCACCGGATGTCCTACAAGGACCTGTTCCAACCGAATGTCGTCGGGACGCTCGCCCTTATCGAACTGGCGCTCGCCGAGCGGATCAAACCGATCGACTTCGTCTCCTCCAGCGCGGTTTCGGGATTGCCCGGCGCGGGCGGGGCTGATCTGGAGACCGCCGACATACGCTCCGCCCTGCCCCGGGTTACGCCCGGCGACGACTATGCTTCCGGCTACGCCGCAAGCAAATGGGCCGGCGAGGTTCTGCTGCGCAACGCCCACGAGCAGTTCGGGCTGCCGGTCAATGTGTTCCGGTCCGGGATGCTGATGGCGCATCGAAAATTCAGCGGGCAGATCAACGTCCCCGACCTGTTCATCCGCCTTCTGGCCAGTCTCGTGCTGGCGGGAGT
This sequence comes from uncultured Phenylobacterium sp., assembly GCA_966434565.1. Classification (GTDB taxonomy): domain Bacteria; phylum Pseudomonadota; class Alphaproteobacteria; order Caulobacterales; family Caulobacteraceae; genus Phenylobacterium. The sequence continues at coordinate 475 of CBJNAS010000649.1, read as the reverse complement.
ACGCCCGCCTTCATTCTACGACGATCCCGCCGACCCGGCAGGATTTGAAGGCCTGCCAGTGGACCATGTCGCCCGCGCCATGGTCGATCTCGCGCTTGCCGGGGAGCCAGGCTATCGCAGCTTCGACGTTGCCCCGTCGATAGAGACTGGATCGGCCTCGCTCGACCGCATCGCCGACTGGATCGTGTCCGCCGGCTATCGCCTCGATCGGGCAAACAGCCATTCGGAGTGGCTGGCGCAGTTCGAGGCGCGTCTAGAGCGCCTACCCGCCCAGGCCCGTCAGTCCAGCGCCCTGCCAATTCTCTCCGCCTTCGCCGCGCCCATGCCGCGGAGCCAGGGACGCGCGGGAGGCGCCTTCGCCCACGCACTGCGGACCAGCGGCAGCGAGGCCTCGCCGCCGCTGACGGAGGCGTACCTGCACAAGCACCTGGCCGACATGCGGCAGCACTGCCTCATCTCGCCGACTTCGGAAGGA
>CBJNAS010000648.1:0-1583 GCA_966434565.1 uncultured Phenylobacterium sp. | reverse complement strand
TCTCGCCAGTAGGCAGGAGCAACAGCCCCCGGTCCGCTCCGGCGTTCTGCAAGGTCATGCTCATCAAGGTCTCGATCAGCCGGGGCAGTTCGATCTCGGCCGAGATCGCCTGGGACGCTTTGATCAGGGTCGCCGCATCCACCTGCCGCAGGGCCGAGCTCAATGCCGTCTCGACAGGCGCGCGATCGCGCGCAGCCAATTGCGGATAGAGCTGATGGAGCTGGCGCACCTTGCCGTCGGCGCCCCAGAGGGCGTAGCCGGCCGAGGCGTTGCGCAGATAGGCCAGACCCGCGGTTTCCAATCCCCGCTCGAGATAGAAGCGGCCCGCCCATTCATTGGCCAGGGCCTCGTTGTGCGCGAAGCCGTTGTCGTGGGCCGAGCGAATGGCCCGTTCATAGAGCCGCTGCGCATCCAGTTCCCGGCCCTCGATGCGGGCGATCTCGGCGTCGACCAGAGTGGCGCGGTTTTCAAAGTTTTCCGGACAGCTCTCAGCCCAGGCCGCCAGCTTATCGCTGTGGCCGCGCAGCGCCGCCAAGCGCCCAGGGCGCTGTTCGTCGGGCGCCGCCGCCCAATGCCCCGCATGGGCGAGTGCGGCGTAGAAGCAGTATTCAGCGTTCTCGAAAAAGCCCGGCGACGTCCATAAAAGCGCTTCCGCTTTTTCCGCAATGTCCAAGGCGGCGGCAAAATGGCCCGCAAAGACGCAGGCTTGCAGCTTGCGGACCCAGTACCAGCACCTCGCGATATCCAGGAGGGGGTCGCTCAAATGCGCCTCGTAACCTGCTTCATCGAAGCCCTCTTCGTCGAAGCTGCCGAGCGCTGTCGTCAACCCGCGCAAGGCGCGAACCAACTGCCGCTGAGGCTTCACGACATCGAAGGCGAGTCCAAATTTCGCTTTTCGCGTGAATTCCAATGAACTGGCCGCCTCCTTATCGATTTCGGCGAGCGGAACCCCAGCTGCAATCTGCAGCGAGCCCACACAACCTCCGGACAAGGCGGCAAAGGTCAGGTTGCCGGTTTCGAGTGCGACGCCTCGCGCGCGACGCACCAGGTCAAGCGCTTCTGAGAAAGGTTTCGTCCAGCTAGAATAAAGTACGGCGATGTTAACGTAAATTTGCGCTTTGAACCGGATCAGTTTCCCCGATTCGACGAAGTCAATGCCGAGCTTCCCGAATTTGTAACTGCTCGAATAATCATTGAAATCCTCTCGCAAAAACACCCCGACCCAGAGGTACGCGAGAGGCGATCCCTCGCCGTTACCGTGCTCGAGACTCAGATTCACCGCGCGGCCTACGATGAGCCTTTGCAGCGTTGGATCGATGAACAATGCACACGCCGTCGCCCACATGAGGACGTCGAGTGTCGCCTGCTGTTCCGGATCGGTCATCGGCGGAAGGTCGATCAGAGACTCGATCGGACGTCCGCCGATCAGCCGCCACATGGCCTCGAACTCCTGCCGTAAGTCCGCACTTGAAGGGTGTGGCGACCAATGTATGCCGACCCGATGGAGATATTCGATGCCGGCGCCAATGGCGAGGTCGCTGCGATCCATCGTCGTGTAGAGGGCTATGCGAAGACAGGTCACG
>CBJNAS010000647.1:0-1596 GCA_966434565.1 uncultured Phenylobacterium sp. | reverse complement strand
GTTGCGAGATCGGAAAGACACTTTCAGTGCGATTGTTTCACACGTTCGCCGAGGGCTCGGCGGTGTTCGATGAGGACAACTTGGTCTCGGTGGCGGGCCTGGTCCCGGTGATGACGCTGGCCGAGCAAACGGGCCTGACCAGCATGTTGGCCGAGAAGGTGTGTATCGCGTCGCCTCGGATCAAGTCGGGGTCGGCGAACCTCGCGCCGAAGCTGGCCACGCTGATCGCCGGTATGGCCGCCGGTGCGGACAGCATCGATGATATCGACCTGCTGCGCAGCGGCGGGTGTAAGGAGTTGTTCGACAGCGTGTATGCGCCCTCGACGGTGGGAACTGGGTTGCGCGAGTTCACTTTCGGGCATGCCAAGCAGCTGGAGTCGGTGCTGCGCGAGCATCTGTTGGCCCTGTCGGCTCGCACCGATCTGCTGCCCGCCGCCGAGACCAGGGTGTTCGTCGATATCGACTCGCTGCTGCGCCCGGTATACGGGCATCAGAAACAGGGTGCGTCCTACGGGCATACGAAGATCGCGGGGAAACAGGTTCTCCGCAAGGGACTTTCACCGTTGGTGGCCACACTGTCCACCGATCTGGGGGCGCCGGTTGTTGCCGGGATGCGGTTGCGGGCCGGGAAAACTGGTTCCGGCAAGGGCGCCGGGTCGATGGTCACCGCGGCGATCGGCACTGCCCGCGCTACTGGGGCGACCGGCACGATCGTGGTGCGCGGCGACTCGGCCTACGGCAACCGTAAAGTCGTGCGCGCCGCGCTGCGCGCTGGCGCCCAGTTCTCCCTGGTGCTGACCAAGAACGCGGCCGTGAAAGCCGCGATCGCATCGATACCCGACGACGCGTGGACTCCGGTGAAATATCCCGGCGCGGTGCGTGACCCCGACACCGGGGACTGGATCTCCGATGCCGAGGTCGCTGAAATCGGTTACACCGCTTTCGCTTCCACCAAAGATGTCACCACTGCGAGGTTGATCGTGCGGCGGGTGAAAGATGCCCGCTACCCGGATGCGTTGTTCCCGGTCTGGCGGTATCACCCGTTCTTCACCAACAGCACCGAGCCGGTCGTCGACGCCGACATCACCCACCGCAAACACGCCGTCATCGAGACCGTGTTCGCCGACCTCATCGACGGCCCACTGGCCCGCATGCCTTCGGGGCGGTTCGGCGCGAACTACGCCTGGGTCCTGTGCGCGGCGATCACGCACAACCTGCTGCGCGCGACCGGCGTCCTCGCCGGCGGCGAGCACGCTCGCGCCCGCGGCGCCACCCTGCGCCGCAAGATCGTCAACATCCCCGCCCGTCTGGCCCGCCCGCAACGCCGCCCGATCCTGCACCTGCCCCGCCACTGGCCCTGGGAAGATGCTTGGCTCACCTTGTGGCACAACACAATCGGCTACACGCCACCATCACCCGCCGCCCTCTGACCACCGGCCCGCACGGCCCCGACCGAGAACGAAGTGGAAAAGCTGGCCAGACCAGCGGCTACCTCATGCCCGGAACACGCTGCTCCGCGCGCCGCAGGCGCGCGGAGCAGCCAGAAGCCACACCGGTGGATCGAGGCTAATGGAATCGCGTTCGAGGGAGTTCGCG
>CBJNAS010000646.1:0-1600 GCA_966434565.1 uncultured Phenylobacterium sp. | reverse complement strand
GTCCGCGGGCAAGGCAGCTGCGGCTTCTGTCATGAAGAGTCCCGGCGCGATGGCGTTGGTCCGCACCCCCCATTTCGCATATTCGACGGCTGCGGCTCTCGTCACGGCGAGGATTCCCGCCTTTGCGGCCGAGTAGATCCCCAGCTCCGGTTTGGCCCCGAGCGCGGCCACGGACGCCCAATTGAGGATGACGCCCCCGCCGGCCGCCTTCATGACGCGTACGGCGTGCTTCGTGCCATGGACGACGCCGCGTAGGTCGATGTCCAGAATGCGGTCGTACTCCGACATTTCGAGGTCGCCGATGCGCGCAAACGAGCTCACCCCCGCAACGTTCAGGAGCGCGTCCACACGTCCGAACCGGTCCAGGGCGGCGCGGAGCATCGCCTCCACCTGCGCCTCGTCCCGTACGTCGCAGCGGACCGCGATGGCATCCCCGCCGGCGGCCGTGGCGACCTCCTCTTCAGCGCCTGTGATATCGGCAAGGACGAGCTTTGCGCCACGCGCGGCAAACAGCGCAGCGGTCGCCTTGCCGAGCCCAGAGCCCGCCCCGGTGATCACGGCCACCTTACCGTCCACTTCCGCCATCCGGATCTCTCCATCAGCCTCGCCGAGACGCGCAGGCGCTGCGGCCAGCCCAACCTCGGCGTCGCGCCGGCGACTGCACGGCGCCACCAGGCAGTTGCGCCCCCTCTACGCTTGAGGCTTCAGCCCGGCGGCCGCCAGTCCGGCGAGCACGCAGGTTTCGTCGTTGTCCGATGTATCGCCGGAGATACCGACCGCCCCGACAGGCCCGCCGACGGAGTCCACCACAATCACCCCGCCGGCGGCCGGGACGATCCCCGACGAAGCAAGCGTCGCAAGGGCGGCCACGAAGGTCGGCCTTTCAACCGCCATCTCCGCGATTTTGCGCGACGAGACGCCGAGGCCGAGGGCGCCGGCGGCCTTGCCCTGGGCGATCTGCAATCGAAGCGCCGAGGCGCCGTCCTGCCGCTGGGCCGCGATCATGTGGCCGCCCGCGTCCAACACGACGACGCCAAGTGGTTTCAGGGCGAGGTCGCGGGCCTTGGCGAAGGCGGCTGCGATAATTGCGTTGGCTTGGTCAAGCGTGATCGAGCTCATGGGCAAATCCATACCTCAGGTCAGATGAAACAGTTCGCGCGGCGCCGGGCCGCCGGTGGCCCAGTCAAGCAACTCGACGGTATGGACCACCGGAACCGCGAGTTTCTGGCGGATCTGCATGGCGCACCCGACATTGCCGAGGGCGATGACGTCCGGGCGCAGTCGCGCGAGGTTCTCCGCCTTGCGCTCGCCTAGACGGCCCGCGATCGCCGGCTGCAGGATGTTGTAAACACCCGCCGAGCCGCAACAGAGGTGCGCTTCCGCCGGTGTCAGCACCTCGTATCCTGCCGCGCTCAGCAATTGACGGGGGGCGTCGGACACCTTCTGCCCATGCTGCAGCGAGCAGGCGGCATGATAGGCCACGCGCATCCGCGGTGGCGCGCCCGCCGGCAGGCCCGCCTCGGCCAGCAGCTCGGTCACGTCATTGGCCAGCGCAGAGACGCGGGCCGCCCGCGCCGCATAGGCCGGCTTGCCGGCGAGC
>CBJNAS010000645.1:0-1608 GCA_966434565.1 uncultured Phenylobacterium sp. | reverse complement strand
GCCGCGGAATCCGCCGGCGGCTACGCCAAGCCGATGAGCGCCGAGTACCAGGCCAAGCAGGCCGCCCTGGTCGCCGAGCACATCAGGAAGCAGGACATGGTCATCACCACCGCCCTGATCCCCGGCCGGCCGGCGCCGCGCCTGGTCTCGGCGGCGCAGGTGGCTTCCATGCGCCCGGGCTCGGTGATCGTCGACCTCGCCGTCGAGCAGGGCGGCAACGTGGAGGGCGTTTCGGCCGGGGAGATCCTGACGACCGCGGGCGGGGTCAAGGTGATCGGCTTCGAGAACCTGCCGGCGCGGGTGGCGGTCGACGCCTCAACCCTCTACGCGCGCAACCTGCACGCATTCGTCACCCACCTCCTCCAGCACGCCGAGAAAGCGGGCGCCGGGGCGGAGGACGATATCCTGAACGCGGCCTGCGTCGTGCAGGCGGGAACCGTCGTGTTCCCTCGTAACGCGGCCTGAAGGCTCGGAGCGAAAACCATGCATTCACAGGCGTTCGATCCCAACCTGATCGCCGTCTTCATCCTGGCGGCCTTCCTGGGCTTCCAGCTGATCAAGCGCGTCTCCAGCCTGCTGCACTCGCCGCTGATGAGCCTGACCAACGCCATCGCCGCGGTGGCGGTGGTCGGCGCGATCATCATCCTGGGCGAGAAGGACGCCGGCCCGCTGGCCAAGATCCTCGGCTTCGTCGCGGTGACCGCGGCCACCGTGAACCTGGTGTCCGGCTTCCTGATCACCGATCGCATGCTGAAGATGTTCAAGAAGGGGCCAAAGTGAACAAAGGGGGCAAGTCATGAGCCACACCGTGGTCGAGGCCGCCTACATCGCGGCGGCCATCTGCTTCATCCTGTCGCTGATGTGGATGAGCCATCCGTCCACCTCGCGCCGCGGCGTGTTCGTCGGCGAGGCGGGCATGCTGCTCGCCATCATCGGCACCCTGCTGCTGAAGGAGGTGGTCGACTACAAGCTGATCGCCGCCGCGCTCCTGCTGGGTTCCGCCATCGGCGTGCCGCTGGCCTACATGATGCCGATGACCGCCATCCCGCAGCGGACGGCCATCAGCCACTCGCTTGGCGCGCTCGCCGTGGCGCTGATCGGCGTGGTGGAGATGACCAAGCTGGCCGCCGCCGGGGAGGGGCTCTCCTTCACCTCGGCCGCGCTCGGCTTCGAGATGCTGCTGGGCTTTCTGACCTGCACCGCCTCGGTGCTGGCTTTCGCCAAGCTGCAGGAGCTGGTCACCACCCGGCCGATGATCTTCAAGGGGCAGCAGCTCTTGAACCTGGCGGTGTTCGTCGCCGCCGTGGGCTGCGCCGTGGCGCTGGCCCTGCATCCGCAGAGCGGGCCGCTGCTGGTCGGTTTCGTGGTGCTGGCGGCGCTGTTCGGGGTGCTGCTGGTGGCGCCGATCGGCGGGGCGGACATGCCCACCGTGATCGCGCTCTTGAACTCCTATGCCGGCCTGGCGGCCTCGGCGATGGGCTTCGCGCTCGGCAACAAGCTCCTGATCATCACCGGGGCGCTGGACGGCGCCTCCGGCTTCATCCTGGCGGTGATCATGTGCAAGGCGATGAACCGCTCCTTCGCCAACGTCATGTTCGGCGGCTTCGG
>CBJNAS010000644.1:0-1612 GCA_966434565.1 uncultured Phenylobacterium sp. | reverse complement strand
TCGCCGGCTGTCGCGTGTGCGGACGGTGGCAGGGCGCTTAAAGCTGTATTGTGACGGATCTGTCGTGGAACTGTCGCACTCGAGGGCTAGAGCCGCCGCCATGTCCGACGCCGTTCTCCCAACTGCGCCCGCGCGCCGGTCACATCCTCGCGGCGCCCTGGTGGCCAAGGTCTTCGAGGCGGTCTGCTTCGGCGCCGCGACCGCCCTGCTGGTGGCGCTGGGCGGCCTGCTGGTGTCGCTGTTCATCGGCGGCTGGCCGGCCTTGCGCAGCGCCGGCCTCTCCTTCTTCACCACCTCGGACTGGAACCCGGTGACCGACGTCTACGGCGGGGCCGGTCCCATCGTAGGCACCCTGGTGACCGCGGTCATCGCCCTAGTGCTGGCGCTGCCCGTCGCCGGCGGCGTGGCCTTCTTCCTGACCGAGCTCTGCCCCGCCCGGCTGCGCCGGCCGATCGGCACGGCGGTGGAGCTGCTGGCCGGCATTCCCTCGATCGTCTACGGCATGTGGGGCCTGTTCGTGTTCGCCCCGGTATTCTCCAAGTACGTCCAGCTGCCGCTGATGATGGCGGCCCAGCCGGGCTCGCTGCTGGAGAAGCTGACCGCGGGCGTGCCCAACGGCTCGGGCATCTTTTCGGCCTCGATCATCCTGGCGGTGATGATCCTCCCCTTCATGGCCGCGACCCTGCGCGAGCTGCTGCTGACCGTCCCGGCGGCGGTGCGCGAGAGCGCCTACGGACTGGGGGCCACCACCGCCGAGGTGGTGATGTCGGTGACCCTGCCCTATGTGCGCGGCGGCGCCATCGGCGCGGTGATGCTGGGGCTGGGCCGCGCGCTCGGCGAAACCATGGCCGTGACCTTCATCATCGGCAATTCGCACGGCTTCCCGCACTCACTGTTCGACTCGGGCTCGACAATCGCGTCTACGATCGCCAACGAGTTCACCGAGGCCACCAGCGCGATGCACACCTCGGCCCTGATCGCGCTGGGCCTGGTCCTCTTCGTCATCACCTTCGCGGTCCTGGCGCTCGCCCGACTGCTGCTGAGCCGCACGGAGCACCGCCTGTGACCGTCAGCACCGCCCGCGTCGCTCGCCGGCGCATCGTCAACGTCGTCTTCCAGACGTTCTGCATCGCCGTCACCGGCGTGGCCCTGGTGGCGTTGGCGGCCATCCTGTGGTCGCTGCTGCGCCAGGGGATCGGCGGCCTGAACCTCGACGTCTTTATCAGGTCCACCCCGGCCCCCGGCTCGCGCGGCGGCCTGGCCAACGCCATCGTCGGCTCGATCCTGATGTGCCTCATGGCGATGATCATCGCCAACCTCATCGGCGTGCTCGCCGGCACCTGGCTGGCCGAATACGCCGGCAAGAGCCGCTACGGCAGCGTGGTGCGCTTCATCAACGACGTGCTGCTCTCGGCGCCCTCGATCCTGGTGGGCCTCTTCGTCTCCCAGCTGCTGGTGGCGCCCTTCCACGGCTTTTCGGGCTTCGCCGGCGCGGTGGCGCTGGCCCTGCTCGCCATTCCGGTGATCACCCGTACGACCGAGGACGTGCTCTCCCTGCAGCCCACGACGCTGCGGGAGGCCGGCGTGGCCCTGGGCGCGCCGGTCTCCTTCA
>CBJNAS010000643.1:0-1617 GCA_966434565.1 uncultured Phenylobacterium sp. | reverse complement strand
GTCATGCGCCCCTCACGCCTCGGTCCACACGGCCAGCTCGTTGCCGCTCGGGTCACGGAAGTGGAACCGCCGGCCGCCGGGGAAGTCGGAGGGCGGGCGCACGATCTCGCCGCCGGCGGCGCGGACCTTGGCTTCGGCGGCTTCCAGGTCGCCAGCGTAGAGGATGACCAGGGGGCTGCGCGCCTGGTCGGCGGCGTCGGCGTTGAAGCCGCCGTCGAGCCCCTCGTCGAAGGCCGAGTAGGAGGGCCCATAGTCGGTGAACGACCAGCCGAACGCCTGCTCGTAGAAGCGTTTGGTGGTGACCAGGTCGCCCCCGGGGAACTCGACGTAGTCGATCCGGCCGTCTTCGCCCATGGCGCGCTCCTCATGTGTGTTCGCCATGTGTTCTAGTCCGGGCGGCGGCGCAGGGGAAGCGCGAAAGGCGCCTCGCTCAGCGCACCGGGATCATCAGGTGGGCATAGGGCGTGCCGGCCCACATCACATAGGGCTGGGTTGTGTCGGGATCCGGGCTCGTCGGATAGTGCTGCACGATCTCGGGGTCGCCGACGACCATGACATGCGGGCCGGTCTTCACCCAGTGGTTCGCCTTGCTGGGCGTCTTGGCGTAGGGGTCGGTGTTGCTGGCGTCGGTGCCGCCGGCCAGCATGTACATGAAGCCGGCCTTCTTCGGCGGCGGCTTGTGGGCGATCCAGGCCTGCGCCCATTCCATGGCGTTCGGATCCATGCACATCGGGTCGGGCCCCGGCGTCTCCGGATTGTCGGCCATGCAGGTGAACTCGCCGGAGCCCTTGCGCACCACGCGCATGGCGCCGTTCGCGCCCACGTCGATCACCGTGGCGTTGCGCGCCACCGCCGGCGGGGCGGCCTTCATGGCGCTGGCGATCAGCGCCGCATCGCCGCCCTTCGCGCCGGCGTGGGTCATGGCGCCGTGCATCTCGGATTTGTGTGCGGTGGTCTGCGCGGTGGTCTGGGCGAGGGCGGCGCTCGCGCCGATCGCGACCGAAAGGGACATGGCGAACAGTACGCGGTTCATCGTACGGCCTCCCTGATTTCTTATGGTCGCAGAATAGCACGGTCCGGGCGCGAAGACCCTAACCCGTCTAGGGCAGGCGCCAGACAGACGTCCTCTTGATCTCCATGTCTTCCAGCTCGCGCGTGGTGGGGACCTGGTATTCCGCCAGCTTCTCCAGTCCTTCGCGCGGGAAATAGCTGCGCCCGGGATCGCCGATCAGCACGCAGGCGTCCGCCGACCGCGCCGCGGCGAGCCAGGCCATCACCCGGTCGGCGAGAGGCCGCTCGTAGCAGATGGCCCCGGCCAGGATGACCTCGGCCCAGGCCGGCGGCGGGGCGTCCAGCAGGTCCTGGTCGGTGAACTCGACGGCCAGGCCGTTGGCCTCGGCGTTGAGCGAAACGGCCTGGCCGCAGAAGACGTCGATGTCGGCGGCCAGCACCCGGGCGGCGCCCGCCTTGCGCGCCGCCAGCGCCACGATCCCCGAGCCGCAGGCGAAGTCGATCACGCCCTTGCCGGCGACCGTCTGGGGATGGTCCAGCACCCAGCGGGCCAGCGCCTGGCCGCCGGCCCAGGCGAAGGCCCAGAACGGCGGCGGCAGGCCGATC
>CBJNAS010000642.1:0-1617 GCA_966434565.1 uncultured Phenylobacterium sp. | reverse complement strand
GCGCCGATCTTGGCGTGGGTGTCGGCGAACCGGGCGCTCTCGCCCGCCAGGATGAAGTCGCAGGACAGCGCCAGCTCGAGGCCGCCGGTGTAGGCTGCGCCGTTGACAGCCGCGATCACCGGCTTGGCGAGGCGGGGCACGGAGGTGATCAGCTCGGTGACCCGGTGGCGCGGCGAATCCGGCGCCGAGAAGCTCTTCAGGTCGAGGCCGGCGCAGAAGGCCGGCGGGGCGCCGGTGATGATCGCGCAGCGCAGCTCCGGATCGTCGGCATAGGCCCGCAGCGCCTCGCCCAGCGCGTCCACGAGTCCCAGATCGAGGGCGTTGCGCTGCGCCGGCCGCGCCAGGGTGAGGGTCAGGACATGCCCGTCGCGATCGACGTCGAGAGGTTCGGCCATCTTCTTCCACCCTTGCTGACGCCGCCAGCGACGCCGCGCCGGCTGCTGGCGAAGCCTATAGCGGGTGCGGGGGGAGGGCGGAATGGCCGGCCGCAGGCGCGGCGGCTTCAGGGATAGCTGCGGACCGGATCCGCGCCGTCCCATTCGGCGGCCGCGCGGCGGATGCGCTCGATGCCCGCCATCCGGCCGGGGACCATCTCCGACAGCTCGAGGCTGGAGCCGCCGTGCGCGGCGTTCTCGAAGTAGGCGAAGCGGATGCGGCCGAAGCGTCCTTCCTGCGCCGGCTCCAGCCCGCTCGCCCGGGCCAGGGCGTGGGCCGCGTCGTAGTCCTCCGGCCAGACGCAGATGTGCTGCAGGCCCTCGCCATGGCGCTCCAGGTGCTCGCGGTAGAGGCTGGGCGTATCGCAGCGCTGCTGGATGAGCTCGATCTGCAGGTCGCCGGAGTTGGCGAGGGCATAGCTCATGTCGAAGCCGTCATAGGCCACGCCGCGGAAGCTGTAGGCGTCGAGCGCCAGGCGTCGGTTGTAGAACCAGGGGCCGATCCGCAGGCGCTCCGACCAGGCTTGCATGGCGGCTTCGATGTCGCGGACCACGTAGCCTATCTGCCGGATGGGGCCGTAATTCGCCTGCACTCAGGCCTCCGTTCGCCCTACCGTGGAAGCTTCAGGAAGCGTTCCGCGATGATGTTGCGCATGATCTCGCTCGAACCGCCAGAGATCGTCCAGCTCCAGGAACTGAGGTGCTCGTACAGCCAGTCGCCGGTCTGGAAGCCGGTCCAGCCGGCGGGCGGCCGCTGGACCTGGGCCTCCGGCCCCACGAGGCGCAGGCAGAGATCGGTAAACCGCTGGATCACGTCGGCGAACAGCAGCTTGACGTAGACGGGGCTCTCCTGCGCGCCGCCGGTAGACTCGATCTCCTGCAGCATCTGCCGGATCAGGCCACGTACGCCCTGCAGCTGTCCGTAGGCGCTGGCGAAGCCGCGGCGCAACTCGTCGTCCGCGGTCCAGTCCCACGCGGCGGCGAGTTCGCGGCGCAGCAGCCGCTCCATGAAGAGCTGCATCCGCTCGGCGAGCTCGAAGATGATTAGGCCGCGCTCGGCGGAAAGGGTCGACTGGGCAATGGCCCAGCCCTGGTTCTCCGCGCCGATCAGGTTGGCGGCGGGGATCTCCACCCCGTCCAGGAAGATCTCGCAGAACTCCGCGTCGCCGTTCATCTGCGGGAT
>CBJNAS010000641.1:0-1622 GCA_966434565.1 uncultured Phenylobacterium sp. | reverse complement strand
CCACCCCCTGCTGAACTTCCGAACGTCGGCTTTCAGGCAACTCGTCTACGTGCCTCGCGCGCCTGCCGGCGCGCATCGGAAAACACGCCGTCATCGTCTCCCGTGCGCCGGCCGGGCGGTCGGGCTCTGCGCGGCCTGGGGCTCCGCGCCCGCCCGCCGTCCGGTCCCCTGCCCTCGTTGCACTTCGCCTGGAACCCACACCGCCAGTTAGTAATGTCGCAGCGTGCCATTTAGACATGTCACCCTCTCGCGGCGGCGTGGGAGGCCCTCCAGGTGACGTTGCACTTCATGAGCGACAAGGAGCTATCGCGCCTTGAGGTTCTGCGCGATCTGACGAGCGGCCGTCTGACGGCCACGGCGGCCGCCGAGCTTCTGGGGTTGGAGCGCCGGCAGGTTCAGCGCCTGGCGAAGGCCTACCAGGACCAAGGTCCGACCGCCCTCATCTCCAAGAAGCGCGGCCGGCCGAGCAACCGCAAGACGCCGGCGGACGTGCGCCAGGCCGCCATCGACATCATCAAGGCCCGCTACGCCGATTTCGGCCGGACGCTGGCGGCCGAGAAGCTGCTGGAGCTGCACGACATCACCGTCTTGCGCGAGACGCTGCGCGCCTGGATGGTCGCCGAGGGCCTGTGGGTCGCACGCTCGAAGCGCCGGCGGAAGATCTATCAGCCGCGCTATCGCCGCGACTGCGTCGGCGAGCTGATCCAGATCGACGGCTCGGAGCACCGCTGGTTCGAGGACCGTGGGCCGAAGTGCACATCGTTGGTGTTCATCGACGACGCCACCAGCCGGCTGATGCACCTGCAGTTCGTGGAGTCCGAGTCGACCTTCGCCTATTTCTCCGCAACACGGTCGTATCTGGAGGCCCACGGCAAGCCGGTCGCCTTCTACAGCGACAAGCACTCGGTGTTCCGCGTCAGCAAGGCCGGCGTCACCGGCGACGGCATGACCCAGTTCGGCCGGGCGTTGAACAAGATGAACATCGAGATCATCTGCGCCAACTCCAGCCAGGCGAAGGGCCGCGTCGAGCGGGCGAACAAGACGCTGCAGGACCGGCTGGTGAAGGAGCTGCGGCTGGCGGAGATCAGCACGCTCGCTGAGGGCAATGCGTTCCTCCCCGGCTTCGTCACCGACTACAACGCCCTGTTCGGCAAGGCTCCGGCCAACCCCAAGGACCTGCACCGGCCGATGTCGCCGCGCGACCAGCTCGACGACGAGTTCACCTGGCAGGTGGAGCGCACCCTCTCCCAGTCGCTGACCCTGCAGTACGACAAGGTGCTGTTCATCGTCGAGCCGTCGGAGACCGCCCAGGCGGCGATCGGCAAGCGCGTCGCCGTGGTCGACTACCCCGACGGCCGGATCGCCATCCGCTACCAGGGCGAAGACCTCGCCTACCGCACCTTCGACAAGATCCGGAAGGTCAACCAGGCCGCCGTGGTCGAGAACAAGCGCCTCGGCTCGCTGCTCGAGATGATCAAGGCCTACCAGGACACCCAGCCGCAGGAGCAGCGGAGCCGCAAGGCGCCGAAGCGGCGCGACCAGACTGGGCACATGTTCAGCGTCGGTTGAGGCTTCTCACCTCCACATCGTTTCATTGTGAAAATCAATCCGCGGGGGCAAGC
>CBJNAS010000640.1:0-1623 GCA_966434565.1 uncultured Phenylobacterium sp. | reverse complement strand
TCCCGTTGGGCTGCCAGGGCAGCCCGTAGTCGCCGCCGATCACCGCGCGCACCCCACGCCGCCGCAGCGCCTGGTGGGTGGCGACGTTGTGCGCCATGGCGTCCTCGACCGCCATCCGCTCCAGCAGCGCCGGGGGGAAGCCGGAGTCGTGGAGCAGGCTGTGGTAATAGCCGATGGAGGGGGCCACGAAGACCCGGTCCTTGGCCGCCTCCAGGGCGTCGAGCGCCGCCTCGTCGGCGAAGTCGGCGTGGTTGATCAGCCGGATGCCGGCCGCGACGGCCAGCTTGATCGACTCGGCCGAGCGCGCATGCGCGCTGACCAGGAGCCCAAGGTTGTCCGCGGTCTCCGCCACCGCCTCCACCTCGGCCCGGGTCATCATGGTGGTGCGGCCGGAGGGCCGCGGAAAGAAGTCGTCGCCCGAGATGTTCACCTTCACCACGTCGACGCCCTCGCGGTAGCCGCGCCGGATGGCGCGCCGGATCTCGTCGGGACCGTCGACGATGATCGCCGCGACGCTACGGTCCTCCTGGTGCTCCTGACGGTTGTCGTTGAGCCCGCCGGTCGTGGTCAGCGTCGGCGTGGAGGCCATCAGGCGCGGGCCGGCGATGCGGCCGGCGTTGATCTCGTTGCGGATGACGACCTCGGAGCGCAGCTTCGGCGAGCCGGCGCAAACGACGCCCGTGAAGCCCATGTCGAGCATGAGCCTAGCCGCGTGCAGGGTGAGGAGCACGGTCTCTTCCGGCGGCGTATCCTCGATCGACTGCGCCACGCCGGCGAGAGGGAAGCTCAAATGCCCGTGCGCGTCGGTGAGCCCCGGCAGGATCATCGCCCCGCCTGCGTCGACGAGCTCGGCTCCCTCGCGCGGAAGGCTGTTCCATCCCGCAGAGACGGCCTCGATCCGTTCACCGACGATCCGCACTTCCGCCGGGCGCGCCTCCTCGCCGCCGTCCCAGACGCGGCCGCCGGTCAGGATCACGCTCGTCATCTCTCCCTCCCTGCGCCGCGCCTCGCGGCGGCGCGGTCGTTGGTTCCCGGTCGCGGTCACGCCGGCCGCCTTGGCTCGGAGCGACAGCCGGGTCGACGAGGAAGACTACGACGAAATTGGCCGCCGGCCAGCCTCTGCCCCGGGCCGACCGCGGCCGCCCTGGCGGCGGCCGCGCCCGACCCACTTGTCAGAGCCGTCCTACGGGGATTTGATCCGAGGTTGGCCAAAGCGCGTCCCCGATCTCGCGCAACGGCGCAAGAACAATGGACGGAACACGCGAGGGCTGGCGGGCCAAGCGGGGCGTTTTCGGACGCGCGCCGCTGCCGGGCGAGGCGGTCCGCGGGCTTTGACCGTGCGCCTGGGGAGGACGAGATGACGAGCCATCGGCCGCCATGCGGCGAGCGTCGGCGGGAGGGTTCGGAGTGAACCGGCGCGACATCATCAGGTTCGGCGCCGGCCTGTTCGTCACGGCCGCGGCCGACGAGGGGGCCGAGGCTGCGCCCGGGCCGGGCGCCGGCGGCGGCTACTTCCTGTCCAAGGGCAATCCGGTGGCGAACCGCGACCAACTCGCCGCGCTGTTGCCCATCCGCGAGCGGGTGTCCGGCTATCCCCATGGGGGGGATCCCGTGGAGGCGTCG
>CBJNAS010000639.1:0-1636 GCA_966434565.1 uncultured Phenylobacterium sp. | reverse complement strand
GTGTTCAAGCGCGCCGCGCAGACCGGCCGGCCGTGCCTGCTCGGCTACATCGGCAAGTGCTCGGCGCCGTGCGTGGGGCGGGTCAGCGCCGAGGAGCACCGGGGGATCGTCGAGGACTTCGTGTCCTTCATGGCCGGGCGCACCGACCGGTTCATCAAAGGCCTCGAAGACGAGATGAAGGCCGCCGCCAAGGAGCTCGAGTACGAGAAGGCGGCCCGGCTGCGCGACGACCTCCAGGCGCTGAAGCAGACCCTGGAGAAGAACGCCGTCGTGCTCGGCGACGGCACCGACGCCGACGTGATCGCGCTCGCCGAGGACCCGCTGGAGGCCGCCGTCCAGGTCTTCCACGTCCGGGCGGGGCGGATCCGCGGCCAGCGCGGCTGGGTCGTGGACCGCGTCGAGGACGTGGACACCGCCGGACTGGTCGAGCACTTCCTCCAGCAGCTCTACGGCTCCGAACAGGGCGAGCCCGGCGTCGACACCGAGACCATCCCGCGCGAGATCCTGGTCCCGGCGCTGCCCGGCAACGCCGAGGCGATAACGGAGTGGCTCACGCAGCGCCGCGAAGCCAAGGTCGACCTGCGGGTGCCCCGGCGCGGCGACAAGGCGGCGCTGATGGAGACCGTCGCGCAGAACGCCAAACAGGCGCTGGCCCTGCACAAGACCCGCCGCGCCTCGGATCTGACCACCCGCTCGGTGGCTCTGCAGGAGTTGGCCGACGCCCTCGGCATGGACCAGGCGCCGCTGCGCATCGAGTGCTTCGACATCTCGCACCTGCAGGGCACGAACGTGGTCGCGTCGATGGTCGTGTTCGAGGACGGTCTGCCGCGCAAGAGCGAGTACCGCCGGTTCACCATCAAGGGCGACCCGGAGCTGGGCGCCTCGAACGACGACGTGCGGAACATGCACGAGGTCATCAGCCGCCGTTTCAAGGCCTACCTCAAGGAGCAAGAGGAGGCGAAGCCGGGCGAGGACGCGGTGTCCGAACTGGTCGCCGGCGGCGAGCGCAAGAAGTTCGCGTACCCGCCGCAGCTGCTGGTGGTGGACGGCGGCCAGCCGCAGGTCGCCGCGGCGGCCGCGGCGCTGGCAGACCTGGAGATCAGCGACGTGACGCTGATCGGCCTGGCGAAACGCCTGGAGGAGGTGTGGCTGCCGGATGAGGAGGACCCGATCCTGCTGCCGCGCAGCAGCGAGGGCCTGTATCTGCTGCAACGGGTCCGCGATGAGGCGCACCGCTTCGGCATCGCCTTCCACCGGCAGAAGCGCTCCAAGTCGATGGTCGCCAGCGCCCTGGACGATGTGCCGGGTCTGGGGGAAGTGCGAAGGAAAGCCTTGTTGGCGCATTTCGGAACGTTGCGTAAATTGCGCGCGGCCTCGGTGGAGGAAATCTCCGAAGTGCCTGGTATCGGCCCCGCGACCGCCCGGCAGATCCACGGAGCGCTGGCGGAGCTTCCGGCAAGTCGTGCCGTCAACGCCGCCACAGGTGAGATCCTGGAGGGGGGAGAGAGCCAGACCATGCCGGACGGGAGTGATCAGGTGTGAGTGACGAGGACAGGCCGAGCGAGCAGGACGAGGCGCTTCGGCAGCCCGTGCCGGGCGCCGCGAGCGCCGAGCCCGCTGAGCACGCTGAGCACGC
>CBJNAS010000638.1:0-1637 GCA_966434565.1 uncultured Phenylobacterium sp. | reverse complement strand
GAGATCCCGACCGAGGGCGCCCAGAAGGCGCTGAAGGGCGTGGCCATGGAGCTGGACGATTGCGCCTTCCCGCTGCTGCAGGACATGGTGCTGACCGACGATCCCAACACCGCCTTCCGCGATGCGAACTGGTGCCTGCTGGTGGGTTCCAAGCCCCGCGGCCCGGGCATGGAGCGCGCCGACCTGCTGAAGGACAACGGCAAGATCTTCATCGGCCAGGGCCGGGCGATCGACGAGGTCGCCGCCGACGACGCCCGCATCGCTGTGGTCGGCAACCCCTGCAACACCAACTGCATGATCGCCGCCAGTCAGGCCAAGCGCCTGTCGCCGGACCGCTTCACCGCCATGGTGCGCCTCGACCAGAATCGCGGCCAGGCGCTGCTCGCCAAGAAGGCGGGCGTGGCGATCACCGAGGTCAGCGAGCTGTTCATCTACGGCAACCACTCGCCGACCATGTTCGCCGACTTCACCCACGCCAAGATCGGCGGCAAGCCTGCGGCCGAGGTGATCGGCGACGAGGCCTGGCTGAAGAACGATTACCTGCCGACCGTCGGGAAGCGTGGCGCGGCGATCATCGAGGCCCGCGGCCAGAGCTCGGCCGCCTCGGCGGCCAACGCCGCGATCGACCACATCCGCGACCTCGCCACCCCGGGCAAGATCCACGCCGTGGCGGTGAACAGCGAGGGCCGCTACGGCTTCTCCGAGGGCGTCTGGGCGGGCATGCCGGTGCGCTCCACCGAGACCGGCTACGAGGTCGTCACCAGCTACGACATGGACGACTTCGCCAAGAGCAAGATCGCCATCACCAACGACGAGCTGGTCGGCGAGCGCGACACCGTGAAGGACATGCTGGGCTGAGCTGAGTAAGCGTTCCCTCCCCTTGATGGCTACGGCATTCCCACAACTCGGCTCGAGGGCCTGAACGCCCCCTCAGTCGTCTTCGGCGACAGCTTTGGCTCCCGCCGCAAGGCGGGAGACGGAGGGGCGTTCGGCGCAGACATGTGAATCCGGTAGCCGCTTGATGGGGAGGAAAATTATTCTCCGGCGTCGTCCGCGGGCGGCAGGTCGGCGATCTGGTCCAGCTCCTGGATGCGCTGGTCGTAGACCTGGGCGAGTGCGCGGCGCGAGTGGCGCGCGGCGTCTTCGCGGATGACCACCCAGTCCCGCTGCTCCTGGCGCAGGTCGAAGGGATCGGCGCCCGCGCGCAGGGCGCGGCGATAGGCGCTGGCCATCTGCCGGTCGGCGGCCGCCAGCTCGGGGTCGCCGCACACCATCTGCTCGGCGCCCGCACGCGCGGCGCTGCAGTCGAAGCTCGCCCGGAGCTGCGGCCTGGCCTGGGGCGCCGCCGCCTCGGCGGGGGGAGCGGAGCTCGGGCTCGGCGGCTGGACCGAGGGCAGGACAGGCGTGGTCTGCGGCGCGATCGCGCTGGCCTCGGCGGAGGCCTGCGCCGCCTCGTGCGGCCGCACCGGCTGGCGCGCGGCCGCGGCCATCTCAGGAGGCAGCGTCTCCAGCTTGCCCTGGGGCTGCGGGATGGCCGCCGCCGGGGGCGGCTTGCCGATGGTGATCGGCACGGGCGCCTGCGGCGGGGCGAGCTGGGCGCTTTTGCCCTGCGCAGTCGGGACCTTGGCGCCGGCCGG
>CBJNAS010000637.1:0-1641 GCA_966434565.1 uncultured Phenylobacterium sp. | reverse complement strand
CGGCCAGACGGCGCGGCGCCGAGGGCGCCGCTGCGGCCGGGCGAGCGGGGCGGGGCGCCTTGAAGACGGTGCGCGCGGGCTTCGACGGCGCGGCGCGGCCGGAGAGCCCCAGGCGGTGCACCTTGCCGATCACCGCGTTGCGGGTAACCCCTCCAAGCTGCTTGGCGATCTGGCTGGCCGAAAGGCCGTCCTGCCAGAGCTTCTTCAGCATCTCGACCCGTTCGTCCGTCCAGCCCATATCGGCCTCCCGCTAAGCCCGGATGCGCCCCCGCGCGATCCCTTGAGACTCAACATCTTGTGGCGTCTGGAGCTCAGCAGCCCCAGTGACCACTATCAGTAGTAAACAACTCCTTAAGGGCCACAATAGGCGCCCTTCAGGTTCTCCACAGGAACAAGATGTTGCGTCAGGGCGCCGCAGTTTCGGCCCGCTCTTGCAGCCGTTCGGGCGCCGGCGCACATGGAGGGAATGAAGGACATGGCCGTCGCCGACGCGGTTTTACCGCCTGTCCCGCGGGAGTACGCGGGATTCAACTTCGAGGGGTTCAAGACCCTCTATGCACGTGAAATACGCCGCTTCCTGAAGGTGGGCACCCAGACCTTGGCCGCCCCGGTGGTGACGGCGTTGCTCTACATGATGGTGTTCGTGGTGGCGGCCGCTGGCGCGCGGCCGATCCATGGACTGCCCTACGGCGCCTTCGTCGCGCCCGGGCTGATCATGATGCAGATCCTCAACAACGCCTTCGCCAACTCATCTTCCAGCCTGCTCCAGGCGAAGATGAACGGGCTGATGGGGGACTTCATGACCCCGCCGCTCAGCCCCATCGAGCACGCCGCGGCGTTCGGCCTGGGGGCGGCGACGCGCGGCCTGCTGGTGGGCGCGGTGACCTGGCTCTCGGTCCTGCCGTTCGCCCACATGGGCATGGCGCACCCTTGGGCGCTCGCCTACTTCGGCGCCGGCGCGGCGCTGATCCTGGGCTTCCTGGGCATCATGGCCGGGCTCTGGGCCGAGAAGTTCGACCACATGGCCGCGGTGACCAATTTCGTGGTCATGCCGATGACGTTTCTGTCAGGGACCTTCTATCTCGTGGAACGGCTGCCCGAGCCGTTCCGCTCGTTCAGCAAGATCAATCCCTTCTTCTACCTGATCGACGGCTTCCGCTACGGCTTCATCGGCCACGCGGAGGGCTCGCTGGCAGTCGGCGCGGCGATGACGGCGGCGCTGACCCTCGCCCTGGGCGCGGTCTGCTACGGGATGTTCAGGACCGGCTACAAGATCAAGACCTGAAGCCTGCTGAGCGCGAAGAGAGAAGGAACCACGGAATACACGGATTGCACGGGGGTGGTCGCGGGTCTGGACAGGCGGGCCGCTCTCCTCGCGATCTGCTCCATGTACTCGCAGTATTCCGTGGTTCCTTCCCTTTTTCGGCTTCTCCGCCCCTGGCGAGCCAAGCCACATTGACATTCCGGCGTTCGGAGCGGAAAAGGCCAGGCCTTCCAGTCCCCGCAGCCCCCGGCGGGGACGCTTCCGTTTTTGGAGGGCCTTCCCAGTGTCCGAAAAGACCGCGAGCCAAGCCGGCGCGCCCGTTCCCAGCGACCACATCATGGGCGTCTATGCGCGCGCCCCGCTGGCGTTCGAGCGAG
>CBJNAS010000636.1:0-1642 GCA_966434565.1 uncultured Phenylobacterium sp. | reverse complement strand
GCCCATAGGCGCTAAAATAGGCTTGCGATGTGGGAATTGGTTGTGATTCCAAGATGGAATGACACACGAATCGCTTTTGAATCGCGACTGGACGGAAATTGTCGCACGGCTTGGTGGGGCAGAAGCGCTCGACTGCACGGCACGCCAGACCAGGGCTTTTGTGCGCCCGCGGGGGATCCGTAATGCAGTGGATTTGCTGCGGCTGATCCTTGCTTATTGTCTCGGCGAGCGGGGATTGCGCTTGACGATGGCATGGGCGACCTCGGTCGGCCTTGTCAATATTTCCAACGTGGCTTTGCTGTATCGCTTGCGGCAGTGCGGCGATTGGCTGGCGCTGCTGGTCGGTCAGGCGCTTGCTAGCGGCGCGCCGAAGGCGAGCCGAGGTCGTCTGATCCGGATCATCGATGCGACCACGGTGCCGAAGAAAGGCTCGAATGGCAGGAAGAAGAACGAGGTGTGGCGCATTCACAGCGCGTTCGATCTTCCCCAAGAACGGTTTGGCCACTTCGAACTGACCGACCAGCAGGAGGGCGAGACGCTGGACCGGATACCGGCGGTTAAGGGCGAGATTCGTCTCGCCGACCGAGCCTATTTGCAGCCGCAACGCATGGCAAAGCTGATCGAGGCCGGCGCAGACTTCGTGATCCGAGCTGGTTGGAAGAGCGCGCGCTGGCTCGATAGCAAAGGCAATCCGCTGGATCTCATTGCTAAACTGCGCAAGGCGGCGGAGCGAGGCCTGATCGATTGTCCGATTTGGATCAAACCCAGGCACGGTGCGGTTCTCGCGTTGCGGTTGGTCGCAATCAAGAAGTCGCCCCAAGCCGCCGCCGACGCACGACGCAAGGCGCGCCGGAACGCCCAGAAAGGCGGCCATCAACTCTCCAAACAGACGCTCGATGCCGCCGATTGGGTCATCCTGGTGACCTCCCTTGCGGCGGATGACTTCACCACAGATGATGTTCTCGCCCTCTATCGCCTGCGCTGGCGGATCGAACTTGGCTTCAAGCGGCTGAAGAGCCTGATTGGCCTGAAGGGACCCCCAGGGACCGACGAGAGGTCCGCCAGGCCTCACATCCTCGCTCATCTGCTTGTCATTCTATTGCTCGAGCCGATTGTCGACGAACTCGAGGACTCTCCCCGCTTGGCGATGGCCGCCTGACCCGCCCTGGAGCTTGGCGACTGCTCCACCAAATGGTCGCCTCATTCCTGCAGGCGATCATTCCTCAGCCTACAATCGATCGCCTGAGCCGCTCTCTCTCAGCTCTCCGCCGCCATCTCCGCGAGCCCAAAAGGAAAAAGCGACGCTACCAAATCATGGTCCCATTATCTTAGCGCCCATGGGCCTTCGCCGGGACGACAGTGGGGATGGGGCGGTCGCGCGTCGATATGTCCGCGGACGCGCGTTAGGCCCGCACGCGTCCGCTGGCGCGGGACATTGGGGTGAGACTTATCGGGGTCTGGCCGCGCAAGCGCGCGCGCTCGGTGTTCGGCCAGAGCAGGAGCAGGCCGAGCAGGCCCGACATCATCATGACGACAGCATTGATGGTGTAGCCTTCGAAGTAGCCGTCGAGCAGGTTCGCGGAATGCTGGATCGTGCTGCCCATCACGGCAGGCGCCATGATGCCGGCGAGCGTATAGAGCG
>CBJNAS010000635.1:0-1643 GCA_966434565.1 uncultured Phenylobacterium sp. | reverse complement strand
GCCGAGCTGCCGTGGGTCACGCCCACCTTGAGCGCGATCGCCTTGAAGAGCTGGGCGATGAGGGCGGTCAGCGCCGCGCCCGGGTTGTCGGCCAGGTCGCGGATCAGGCCGCGCGTGGCGACGTCCGTGCGCGTGGCGTGCAGGACGTTGCTGGCGCCGTCGGTGTCGACCTCGACGTCAGGGACCTCGAGCTCGCGGTCGGTGGGTTCGAAGGCGTCGTCCTCACCGTCTTCTGTCTCGTCGTCGCCCTCGCCGCCGGCGACGTCCTCGGCCGGGAGCCAGACGCCGTAGAACTCGGCGTCGAGGCCGAGTTGGGCGTCAGGCGTGAACATGACCGCGCCGATCTTCATGGCGGTGAGGGCTGCGGCGGCGAGCTCCATCTTCGCCTGCAGCACCGGGAAGAGGACCTCCGCGGCGGCGTCGCCGGCCAGGTCGACGCTGCCGATCGCCTCGCGCGCGGCCTGCAGCTTCTCGCGCGCGGCGACCACCTTCGCCTTCACCGCGGGCGCGAGGTAGTAGGTGTTGACGTAGGGCAGGCGCTCGAAGCCCTCAGGCGCGCCGTAGCCGGTCTCACGGCCAAGAAAGACCGAGAACCCCTGCTGCTTGAAACCCTCGACGAAGGGCTGCGCGCGCGCGGCCCAGAGCGTCTGCAGCGTGTCGGCGTCGAGCACGCGGTCCGGCAGCTCGCCGAAGAGGTCGCAGTCGACCCGGCCGCCGGCCTCGCTGTAGCGGGAGCCCACCAGGGTGAAGCGCGGATCCTCGACGGTGATCTGCTCGCCGGTCACCGCCTGGTGCAGGTGGTAGTCGTGCAGGCGGCCATCGAGGGCGTCCTGCGCCATCTCGGCTTGCAGCGTCTTGTCCTCGAGCCGGGCGCAGAGCTTGACCTGCTTCATCGTCATCTTGCCGGCGCGCAGCGCGTCCAGGACCTTGTCGTGGACGCCGGCGAGCGCCTGCAGGCGCTTGATCTCCAGCTCGGGGTAGCCGAGCGCCTTGGCGATCGCCGCGGTGTCCATCTTGGACTTCCGCAGCTTGCCGATCGTCAGGATGACGTCGGCGACGTGGACCGGCGCCCGTTCCGTGTTGGTGAGGGAGAGCGCGGCCAGCTGCTCGGCCTTGGTCTCGAACAGCTCGCACTTCACCGGGTAGTCCTCGGTGATCCGTCCCGCCTCGAGCAAGGCCAGGAGCGCCAGGCGCCGGCGGCGGCCGTCGAGCGCCATGAAGGGCAGCTCGCTCTTGCGGCCGGGGCGGATGGCGAGCGGGATCAGGATGCCGGCGGCGTCGATCGTCTCGCCGAGCTGGGGGATGCCGGGATCCGCCGGCTCGTTGAAGCGCATGTTCTCCGGCGCGAGGCCCAGGTCCTTCAGCGGGACGAAGACCTGGCGGCTGACGGGCTGGGCGACATGGGAAGCGGTTTCGGACATCGGCGTGAGGTTCCCGCGCCGTGGGCGAGGGCCATCCTGCCCCTGGGCGCACTCACCCGGTCCCTTCCTCCCTCCTTTCCTTGGGCGGGCCGGTCACGGTCGGTCTGGGCTCAGCCACCAGAGCAGGCGCGCGTAGAGGCGGCCGATCGCCAGCGCGGCGACGAACAGGACGCCGGTCGTGAGCATGAAGCGCATCGGCGGGCGCCCATGCGAGATCAGCGC
>CBJNAS010000634.1:0-1653 GCA_966434565.1 uncultured Phenylobacterium sp. | reverse complement strand
CTAAATCGTCATACTCGAAAGGGTATCGAGGGTTCGAATCCCTCCGTCACCGCCACTACCCATTGATTTCATTGGAAAATTGCTGATTTAGGCGCCGCCTCAGGCCGTCCTGCGCATCGACCGGATGGGGACCGGCGGCTTGAGCCACTGGCCCCGCTGGTCGGCGAACTTGGTCTTGCCGTTGGTAGGCAGGGACAGGATCTTCGCCACCACCGGCAGGCCCTCGATCACCTGGCCGAAGGCGGCGTAGCCCAGGTTGTCTCCGGGCGCCTCCGGATGGGCGTCGAGATAGGGCTCCGGGCCGGCGCAGATGAAGAAGTCGCTCGTCGCCGTGCCCGGGGCGAACCGGCCCAGCGAGATCGTGCCCGTCGTATGGCGAAGCCCGGTCATGGTCGTGCTTTCGTGGGCGATTGGCGGGAACGGGCGGACCTTGGGCCTGGGCGCGCCGACGATGGTTCCGTTCGTCGGCGTGTCCGGATCGCGCGAGGCGCGGAAGAAGGAGCCGCCGTCATAGGCGCCGGCGACGACGTAGCGCAGAAAGTTGGCGGAGGTCAGCGGCGCACGCTGCGCCTCGAGCTCGACCACGATGGCGCCGTGGTTGGTCTTGATGACGACCCTCGGCTTGCCGCTCGCCGCCAGGCTCGCTCGCGGCGCGGCCGTCAGCAGCCCGGCGCCGATCAGAAAGCTGCGACGTGCGAGGGCGTCCTGGTTCATCCTCGTCCTACTCCTCGATGCGATACGGTGGGGGTCAGGAGACGGCCGGCGGATCGCTGGCGGGGAAGCTCTCCTCCAGCGCCTCGTCGAGCCGCGCCTCCTGCTCCGCCCGCAAGCGCGCGTTGAGCTCGACGCTGGCGTTCATCCGGCCGATCTGCTCCGGCGTCGCCTCGCGCTGGTGGCGCGCCTTCCACTCCGACTGCGGCATGCCGTAGATCGCCTCGCGGGCCTGGTCGCGGTCGAGCGCGCCTCCGGAGGCCTCGCTCAGCCAGTCGGCCAGGCAGTTGCGGCAGAAGCCGGCCACGCCCATCAGGTCGACGTTCTGCACGTCGGTGCGCATCCGTAGATGCTCCACGAGGCGGTGAAACGCCTGCGCGGCGAGATGATTGTCGATCTTGGCCATCGGTGTCCGACCTCGGATTTGCGGGGCTGGATTTTAGCCGCTCAGCGCCTCGCTTGAAGCCGAAATCGGTCGTGCTCTCAGCCCGTCAGTTGCGCCTCGGCCGCCGCTTCCCGCGTCCGCCGCTCGGCGGTGATCTCGGCCAGCACGCCGATGGCGACGTCCCAGGGCGCCTTGCCGCCGAGGTCGAGGCCGATGGGGCTGTGCAGCCGTCCCAGGTCGCGCTCAGACACCCCGGCGGCCGCCAGCCGGGCGACCCGGTCCGCGCGGCGACGGCGGGCGCCGAGCGCGCCCACGTAGAAGGCCTCGGAAGGCAGGGCGACGGTGAGCGCGTCATGGTCGAGGTCGGCGTCATGGGTGGCGACGGCGACCGCGGTCCACCGGTCGAGCCCGAGGCTCGCCAGCGCTTCGGCCGGCTCGTCCCGGCGATAGCCGACGGCGGCCGGAGCGGCGGGCAAGGGCGGCGGCTCGGCCGGCCCGCGGGGGCGAACCAGCGTCGTTTCCCAGCCCGCCTGGGCGGCCAGGCTCGCAACCGCCAG
>CBJNAS010000633.1:0-1658 GCA_966434565.1 uncultured Phenylobacterium sp. | reverse complement strand
ACGAGCCGGAGCTGAAGATCATCGACGTCTTCATCTGCAAGCTGCGCAAGAAGCTGGCCGCGGCCGCCGACGGCAAGCACCACATCGAAACGGTCTGGGGCCGCGGCTACGTGCTGCGCGACCCGCACGAGGCCGAAGTCGCGGCCTGAGCGCCGCCCGAGGAGAGTCATCACGCCCGCCCCTGACGGCGGGCGTTTTCATTTGTGGACCAAGCCTGGTTCGGAGGCGCCGACTTGGGGCGACTGTTCGCGCTGACGCTCGCGCTGCTGGCCGCCGCGCTGATCGCCTGGTCGCAGCTGCGCCTGCCAGATCCGCTGCCGGCGAACGCGCCGGAAACCGCCTTCTCCGCCGCCCGCGCCCTGGACATCGACCGCGAGATCGCGGCGCGGCCGCATCCGATGGGCTCGCCCGCCAACCACGCCGTGCGCGACCGACTGCGGGCGCGGATGGAGGAGTTGGGGCTTTCGACCCGGCTGCGCCGCGACGACGTCATCGGTTACACGGCGCGCGGCCGCATCGAGGGCGGATCCGCCGAGACCCTGGTGGGCGTGCTGCCCGGACGTGACCGCACGCAGCCGGCGGTCGCGCTGATGGCCCATTACGACTCCGTGCCCGGCGCGCCCGGCGCCGCGGACGACGGAGCCGGGGTCTCGGCCGCACTGGAGGTGGTGCGCGCCATCGCCGCGCGCGGGCCCCCGGCCCGCGACGTGGCGGTGATCCTGACCGATGGCGAGGAGGCGGGCCTGCTGGGCGCCCAGGGCTTCTTCGCCCGCGATCCGCTCGCCCGGCGCCTGGGCATGGCGCTGAACCTCGAGGCGCGCGGCTCGGGCGGGCGGGCGCTGATGTTCGAAACGGGGCCGCAGGACGGCGCCGCCATGGATGTCTTCCGGCGCGCGGCCGTGCGGCCGCTGACGGGCTCGCTGTTCGGCGCGGTCTACGCCTGGCTGCCAAACGACACGGACTTCACCATAGCCCGCCGCGCCGGCCTGGGCGGCTACAACTGGGCCTTCACTGGCCGCGCCTTCGACTATCACTCGCCCACCGACTCCCTGGCGAACCTGCAGCCGGGCGCCTTGCAGGACATGGGCGAGCAGGCGCTCGCCACGGCCGCGGCTCTGGCCTTCGCGCCCAGCCTGCCGGCGAAGACGCCCGACGTGGTCCATGGCGTGCTGTTCGGCCGGGCCATGCTCGCCTATCGGCCGGCCTGGGGCTGGCTGGTCTTGGCCGGCGCCGCGGGCCTGCTGCTGGTCGCGGCGATGCGCGCCCGCCGACAGGGCGCGCTCCCCTGGACCGATATCGGGCGCGGCGCGGCGGCGGGCCTCTACGCGATCGCCGCCTCGGTCGCCGTGTGGCGCCTGGCCGCCGCCGTCGCCGGCTGGGGCGGCGAGCTCGGCGCCCGGCGGCTGCTGGCGGACGCCGGGCGCTGGGAGGCCGCGCTCGGGCTGCTGGGCCTGGGCGTTTTGTTGGCGACGGCGGCCGATGCCGCCCGTGGACGTCGCGCGGCCTTGGTCGCGCCGCCGCTCGTGGCGGGGGCGGCCAGCCTGGCGGTGGCGGGCGGGCTCGATCCCGTTTGCCATGGCAGCGGCCTCACGGCCGCGCTCCTGGCGCTGGCGCTCTGCGCCCGGCCGCTCGGCCGACCCTGCGCCTGGGCCGGCGTG
>CBJNAS010000632.1:0-1660 GCA_966434565.1 uncultured Phenylobacterium sp. | reverse complement strand
AGATGATGTCCATCCGCGCCAGCATCTGGTCGAGGCTCTCCCAGTAGGTGGCCTCCAGCTCCTCGGCGATGCGCACCGAGACGGGCTTGCGGTTGTGGTAGTGGATCTGCAGGCCGAAGGCTTTGGCCCGGCGCGCGACCGCCTGGCCGATCCGGCCCATGCCGATGATCCCCAGCCGCTTGCCGGTGATTCGCCGCCCCGGCATCCAGGTCGGCGACCAGCCCTTGAACTCGCCGGCCTGGATGACGTTGGCGCCCTCCACGATCCGCCGGGCCACCGTCATGATCAGCGCCATGGTCAGGTCGGCGGTGTCTTCGGTCAGCACGCCGGGCGTGTTGGTGACGGTGATGCCGCGATCGGTGGCGGCGGCGACATCGATGTGGTCCACGCCGGCCCCGAAATTGGCGATCAGCTTCAGCTGAGGGCCGGCCTTCTCCAGCAGGGCGGCGTCGATCCGGTCGGTGATGGTGGGGGCGAGCACGTCGGCGCGGGCGACCGCGGCCTCCAGCTCCGCCTGCGTCATCGGCTTGTCCGTCAGGTTGAGCTCGGTGTCGAAAAGCTCCCGCATCCGGGTCTCGACCGGATCCGGCAGCTTGCGGGTGACGATGACTTTCGGCTTGCGGGCGGCCATGTGCGAACAGACAAGGGGGCGAAATGAAAAAGGGGGGCGCCGCTTGCCCGGCGCTGTCGAGCTCGTGCGAGCACCTCTAGCAAAGGGGCCCATGTCGGCCAAGGCGAGGCGGAGCGGATGGACGACATGAAACGGGCGCTGCTCGCGGCGGCGGCGCTCGGCGCGGGATGTCTCGCCGGCGCCCCGTCACCGGCAGGGGCGGGCCTGCCCGACAGGCCGACGCCCTCGGGCCTGCCGGTGCCGCGCTACGTCTCGCTGAAGTTCGACAAGGTCAACGCCCGCGCCGGCCCGGGCGACGATCACCGCCTGCTCTGGGTCTACCGCGTGCGCGGCCTGCCGGTGCAGGTGGTGGCCGAAACCGCTGAGTGGCGCAGGGTCTGCGATCCGGACGGCGAGCTCGCCTGGGTGCACAAGCGCACCACCGACGGTCGGCGCACGACCATCAACATGACCGCCATCCCCGCCGCGCTCTACAACCGCCCGAGGGCGACGGGGCGCGTGGTCGCCTATCTGAAGCCGCGCGCGCTCGCCACCCTGATCCGTTGCGAGAAGGACTGGTGCAAGGTGCGCGCCGAGGACGCGACCGGCTGGGCGTCCCCCGGCCAGCTCTGGGGCACGGCCGAGGCGGCCCAGTGTCGACCAGGAGAGGGCCGGCCGGGGCGAGGACCAGCCGGCTGAGATTCGCTGAACCGTTGAGCCGCTCCCGCGGCTCGTGTTAGGGCCTGTCGCTCGTTCACGCCGGCCCCCGCACAAGGCCCCAAAAAGACATGAGCACCGCCGTCGCCGCCGAGACGCGGCCTTCCAGCTTCACCAAGGACGACCTGCTGGCCTGCGCCCGCGGTGAGATGTTCGGCCCGGGCAACGCCCAGCTGCCGGCTCCGCCGATGCTGATGTTCGACCGCATCGTCAGCATCACCCGCGATGGCGGCGCGCACGGCAAGGGCTACATCGAGGCCGAGCTCGATATCACCGAGGACCTCTGGTTCTTCGCCTGCCACTTCATCGGCGACCCGGTGATGCCCGGCTGCC
>CBJNAS010000631.1:0-1662 GCA_966434565.1 uncultured Phenylobacterium sp. | reverse complement strand
GGTCGTGTCCCGGCTGGTGGTGTAGCTCCGCGGCGGTAGCGGAGCCGCTCGCGACGCGCGCCCTCCCCATGGCGCCGTAGCGAGCGAGCGGCGCAGCGGGCCGCCGCAGGGCGGCGGTGGTCATCCACGATCTTCGGTAGGGTCGGGTTTGCTGACTTCAACGCAAACCAAGGACCGAAGATGACCGAGGACATGATCGCCCTGCGCGGGCTGATGGAGAAGAGCGCCGACGCCGATTTGCTGCGCGAGATGATCGGCTTCGCCGCCCAGCGGCTGATGGAGCTGGAGGTCGGCGGGCTGACTGGCGCGGCGCACGGCGAGAAGAGCGCCGAGCGGCTGGTGCAGCGCAACGGCTACCGCGAGCGGGACTGGGAGACCCGCGCCGGAACGGTCGAGCTGCGCATCCCGAAGCTTAGGAAGGGCAGCTATTTCCCGTTCTTTCTGGAGCCGCGGCGGCTGGCGGAGAAGGCGCTGACGGCGGTGATCCAGGAGGCCTACATCCAGGGCGTCTCGACCCGCTCGGTGGACGAGCTGGTCAAGGCGATGGGCATGGGCGGGATCTCCAAGAGCCAGGTCTCGCGCCTGGTCGAGGAGATCGACGACAAGGTGCAGGCCTTCCTGACCCGACCGATCGAGGGCGACTGGCCCTACCTGTGGATCGACGCGACCTACGTGAAGGTCCGCCAGGCCGGGCGCATCGTTTCGGTGGCGGTGATCGTCGCCGTGGGCGCCAACGCCGACGGCCGGCGCGAGGTGCTGGGGATGGACGTCGGCCCTTCGGAGGCCGAGACGTTCTGGACCGACTTCCTGCGCAAGCTGGCCCGCCGCGGCCTGCGCGGCGTCAAGCTGGTGATCTCCGACGCCCACGAGGGCATCAAGGCGGCGGTCTCCAAGGTGCTCTGCTGCACCTGGCAGCGTTGCCGGGTGCACTTCATGCGCAACGTGCTGGCCCACGCCGGGCGCAGCGGCCGCCGCGTGGTCTCGGCCTTCGTCGCCACCGCCTTCGCCCAGGACGACGCCGAGGCCGCCAAGCTGCAGTGGCGAAAAGTGGCCGACCAGCTGCGGCCCAAGCTGCCCAAGCTCGCCAGCTTTCTCGATCAGGCCGAGACCGACGTCCTGGCCTACATGAGCTTCCCGGCCGCGCACCGCCCCAAGCTGCACTCGACCAATCCGCTCGAGCGGCTGAACGGCGAGATCAAGCGCCGCACCGAGGTGGTCGGGATCTTCCCCAACGACGCGGCCATCGTCCGCCTGGTCGGGGCCATCCTGCTCGAGCAGAACGACGAATGGGCCGTCCAGCGCTGTCGCTACATGACCCTGGAAAGCGTCGCTCCCCTGAGCGATGATCCTCTCGTCAGCCTGCCCATCCTGGCCGCCTGACCGATCCGGCCATGCCGGAGAGCGCGGTGATCAAACCGCCGAAGCTACACCACGGGATGGGACACGATCGCCAGAGTTGTCCTTCGGAAATTGCTGTAATCTGGGCGCTCCGCAGCCATGGGGCGGTTCACCGTTTTGGATGGTGTTCGCCAGAACCCGGGCGGCAGTCATAGGCCTCGGAACCTGATCGGCAAATCATCACTTAGAAGACAGCTACGCAGCTCACAAGGAGCGCTCAAATGTCGTTGCTGGCCTGGCTGGTCGTCGGTCTTGTGGCGGGAT
>CBJNAS010000630.1:0-1674 GCA_966434565.1 uncultured Phenylobacterium sp. | reverse complement strand
TGGATGAGACGGGCCCTCACCGGGCCGGAACATTCGGGGACATGCGCGTCGAACCATCGCTGAAGCGCGGGCAGGTCCAGGCCGGCCGGTGCGGTGGCCGGTGTCTGCGAGGTGGTCATGACACGCTCTCCTCGCGCCTGCGCACGTGGCGGCTTACGGCCCGGCGGGCGATGGCCCAGCGGTGGGTCTCCGAGGGACCGTCGTAGATGCGGAAGGCCCTGACCTCGCGCAGGAAGCGGGACAGCGGGATGTCCGAGGAGATTCCCAGGGCGCCGCAGATCTGCACGGACCGGTCGACGACGCGGCCGACGGCCTCGGCGACGAAGGTCTTGGCGATGGAGGACTCCTGTGCGCCTCGAGAGCCGGTGTCCAGGACCCAGGCCGCGTGGTGGATCAGCGCCCGGCTGGCGGCGATGTCCATCTCGGAGTCGGCCAGGTGCTGCTGGATCATGCCGAGTTCGGCGAGGCGCGAGCCGAACGCCTCGCGGGTGCTCGCCCGCTCCAGCGCGATGTCCTGCGCGCGCCGGGCGAGGCCCAGCCAGCGCATGCAGTGCGTGAGCCTGGCGGGGGCCAGGCGTACCTGCGCGTATTCGAAGCCCCGGTCGACCTCGCCGAGGACCTGTTCGTCCCCGACCACACAACCGTCGAAGACGATCTCGCTGTGGCCGGCGAACAGACTTTCGTCGAGGGTGTCGATGTCACGCTCTATCGTGATGCCGGGCCGGTCGGTGTCGACCAGGAACATGGTCGCCCCGCCCCGGTCGCCCGGCGCACCGCTGGTGCGGGCCATGCAGATGGCGAACCCGGCACCGCGCGCGCCGCTGATGAACCACTTGCGGCCGTCGATGCGCCAGCCCCCCGGTACCCGCGTGGCACTGGTGGCCAGCGCGCTCGGATCGGAGCCGGCGCCCGGGGCCGGCTCGGTCATGGCGAAGCACGACCGGATGTCACCGGCGGCGAGCGGCGCGAGGTAGCGCTGCTTCTGTTCGTCGGTGGCCACCTTTTCCAGAAGATGCATGTTGCCTTCGTCGGGAGCCGCGATGTTCAGGGCGAGCGGCCCGAGCAGGGAGTAGCCGGCCTCCTCGAAGATCACGGCCTGACCGCGGGTGTCGAGGCCGAGTCCGCCCCACTCCCGGCCGACGTGCGGAGTGAGCAGTCCGGCCTCGCGGGCGGCGGCCTGCAGTTCGCGCCGTACTCTCTCGGGGGCGTCGTGGAGCCGACCGCCGGTCTCGGATTCCAGGGAGATCACGGTATCGCGGACGAACCGTCGGGTCCGCTCGGCGAGTTCGGCGACGGGGGGATCGATGTCGAACTGGATGGGCACGTGACAGTACCTCTCGAATCGTGTGCCGGGGTTCGGCGAAGGACGGATCAGGGCCCGCTCGGGCTCTTAGCGCGGGGCCATCCGGATCGCTCCGTCGAGGCGGATGACCTCGCCGTTGAGCATCGGGTTGGCGACGATGTGCTCGACCAGAGCGGCGTACTCGTCCGGATCGCCGAGCCGGCTGGGGTGCGGAACCTGGGCGCCCAGCGAGCGGCGTGCCTCTTCCGGCAGACCGTTCAGGATCGGGGTGGCGAACAGGCCGGGCGCGATGGTGACCACCCGGATCAGGCTTGCCGCCAGGTCGCGGGCTATCGGCAGGGTCATGCCGACGATGCCTCCCTTGGAGGCGG
>CBJNAS010000629.1:0-1686 GCA_966434565.1 uncultured Phenylobacterium sp. | reverse complement strand
GAGTCATGCCGGGCTTCCCTCAATCGGCCGACAGGCGGCGAGGTTTGTAGGTGGATCGGGGCAGGTTGCCCCTTGGCAGGCTTTCGACCGCCACCGGAATGTCCAGCGCCTCAGAGAGGTGCCTGCGGATCGCCTCAGCGTCAGGGCTTTCCACCTTGATGCACAGCTGATCGCTCGCACCTGCACGGAGTGTGAACTCCGGCGCGCCGAACGCCTCCAGCTCGAGTTGCACGTGGATCGGCAGAATGCGGCGATCACCGATCGTCGCCATATCGGGGGTTCGGCCGAGATAATTCCAGCGAAGCAGCGTCGATCCAGTCGGACACGGCTCGGTCCGCTGCACGACGACGTCCTCGGCGTCGAAGCGCATTAGGAACTGGTCCATGCCGAACAGCGTCACGACGAGGTGGCCAGGCGTGCCGGGCTCGACCTCGCGGCCTGTCACTGGATCGCAGATCTGTATCAGATAGTGGTCGATCGGTTGCGCCATGCCTGAGTGCGTCTCGCCGTCAAGGCAGGAGAAGCCGATGCAGTCCGACACGCCGTAGGTGTTGCGGATCCGCACGTTGTAGGCGTTTTCCAGCCGCTTGCGCGGAGCCTCCCACTGCATGCTCGCCTCGATCATCGCGACGATGTCGCCGTTCAGCAGCTCGGGAAGGTCCACCCCGATCGACTTGGCGGCGTCGTCATAGAGGTTGAGCTGGGGCAGCGAGAGCATCAGGATGTCGACGCCGAGCTCCTGCCACACCCGGATATGACTGACGGCCTCCTCCAGCGTGAAGGGCACGCCGACCGGGATTTCGAGCATGCCCGCGTCCCTCATGCTGCGCCCGCCGTTGACGTTGGTGGGGTAGAGATTCTGCGGAAAGCTCAGCGAATAATGCATTCCGGGCCGATAGCCGGCGCGCCAGTAGATCGTCCTGTCGATATCCCGCATCCGATCGATGTCGTCGATCGTGTAGAAGGTATACCAGGGCTTGCCGGTGGTCCCCGTTGAGCGGGCGACACGGATGGCGTCCTCGAGCTGCACCCAGCGATGTGTGCCAAAGGGTGGGTTCTCGCTCTCGTTCACGCGCAGCTCGCTCTTGCGCGTCATCGGGATCTGGTCGAGCGACGGCAGCTCGCCGGGCTTCAGCCCCGCGGCGGCGAATTTGTCGCGATAGAAGGGAAGGCGCCAGGCGCGTTCCCATTCGCGCTCCAAGGCCTTCAACTGCTTTGCGCGCCGCTGCGCCGGGTCCATCGCCTCGCGCTCGGGGTCGAACAGCGCGCGCCCGGTATCGCGAAGATAGCGAGGATCCACCGCCTTCCTTTTCTGCTCGCTCAGCGGTCTCGTTTCGCGCTCAGGCTGGTGGTTTCGCATGTTATTGCAGCTCCCAGGCAGCCGGAACGTGGCCTCTGCTTCCTTTCACCAGTAGGGGGCGGCGCAGGCGTGATCGCGGCCAAATTTGCTGAGATCGGGCGATCTTGCGCTGAAATCGGCCGCGGGACTATGTTTCCGCCGATGTGTGGAGATCGCGGGGATGTTTAAGGTCCGCGAGTTCGTGATGGCCAGTCCGCGCGCGCTCTATGAGCGGCCAGGGAAACGCGCCGCGCTTGCCGGAGCGCGCATCACCGCGGACAGTGTGCAGGAAATGCACTATGTGCGCACGATGCCGCGCACCATGAGCATGGTGACCCTGCATCTTA
>CBJNAS010000628.1:0-1693 GCA_966434565.1 uncultured Phenylobacterium sp. | reverse complement strand
CCTATCTGCCGATCACGCGCGACGATGAGGAAGATCCGGCCGACCTCGACCGAATGCCGATGATCCTGATCGGCTATCGCCACATGTACAACGCGTACGGCGCGATGATCGATTCGGTCGTGGAGGAACTCTACGAAGGCGACGAATCGATGCTGCATCCGCTCTATCCGGGGCGGATGAGCGCCGACGTCGTGTCGCTCGGCGGCCGTATCTCGGCGGCGAACGACAGGGGCGACCGGTCGTCCATCTCTCCATCCTTGCTCGCCCGGCGGGAGAAGTTCATCGAAGATCAGAAGCAGGCGCCCGCCCAGCGCAAGGCGTTCTACGACAAGATCTTCGACAGGTTGCGCGGCAAGTGCATCATGATGGCCGCCAACTGGATCATGCTCTACGAGATGATGGAGGCGGGGCGTGAGCGGGGCTTGACGGGCGTGTTCGCGCCGGACAGCCGGATCACCGTTTCCGGCGGCACCAAAGGCAAGACGCTGCCCGACGGCTATCAGGAGCAGATCCGCGAGTTCCTTGGCGTGCCTCGCTTCTACGAGGGCTATGGCATGAGCGAGATGTCGACGCTGATGCCCCAATGCTCCGCCGGCAAGTTCCATGCCTTGCCTTGGATGATCGTCTATCTGCTTGATCCGGAAACGGGCCAGCCGGCGCCGCGCGAGGGCACGCACACGGGGCGCTTCGGCGTGATCGACCTTGCACAGGAAAGCCGTTGGGGCGGTGTGCTGAGCGGCGACGAGGTGACGATGACTTTCGGAACCTGCACCTGTGGCAAGCCCGGCCCCTTTATCGAGCCGGCGATCCGCCGCTTCAGCGAAATGGAGGGTGGCGATGACAAGATCACCTGCGCTGGCGCTCCCGAGGCGCATGACAAGGCGCTGGCTTTCCTGACCGAGATGGAGTGAGCGTGTCGTGACCGATACCGGCTACAGTGTACCGCTCATCATCCGCGGCGAAGTGATCGAGGACGGCGACGTCGAGCATGGCGGCCGCGGCGGCGGCGTCAGCTTCCGCTCGCCCGACGTGCGGCGCCATCTCGATCGGCTCCCGCTGCGCTCGCCCGGCGCGATGGCCGACCTTTACCGATTGAGCTTCGAGGAGATCCTCGATTTCCTCGGCGCGTTGGGCCAGCGGCTGACGCTAAGTCAAAACCGCTGGGTGCAGCAGGCGTTTGACCTGTCGTGCCGCACCTCGGGACTGGGCGCGGATATCCTGCGTAACATGTACGAGAATATGGGCGCCCTGCTCGATCGCGAGTCGCTGCGCGAAGTGGCCGACCGGACAATCGGCATTCCGCATCTCGAAGGCTGGGTGGAGACGCGGCTGGACAACGGCCTGCTCGCACGCGTCCGCGCTTTTGGCTCGCGCACCGTGCACATCGTTGCGGGCAATGCCCCCGGCACTTCGGTCACGACCGTTGCGCGCAACGCACTTACCCGTGGCGACGCGATCATCAAGACACCGAGCAACGACCCGCTGACCGCATCCGCGGTCGCTCGCACGATGATCGAAATGGCGCCCGATCACCCGCTGACCAAGCATATCAGCGTCGCCTATTGGAAGGGCGGCGATACAGAGATCGAGGAGGAGCTGTACCAGTCCTCCAACATCGAGAAGATCGTCGCCTGGGGAGGCATGGCGTCGATCAAGCATATCGCCAAATACATCGGGCCGGGTGTCGAGCTCG
>CBJNAS010000627.1:0-1700 GCA_966434565.1 uncultured Phenylobacterium sp. | reverse complement strand
CCATCCTGGGCGTTTCCTCCCTATGACTGCCGCGCCTTCGGGCGCGGCTTTTTTTTGCGCAGGGCGGGGACGCGGCGGCTCCAGCTCTAACTCCCAGCTCTCCCCAGGTGGGCTACGGCATTCCCACAGCTCGGCTCGAGGGCCTGAACGCCCCCTCAGTCGCCTTCGGCGCCAGCGCCCCCGCTGCGCGGGGGAGCATCTTGGCGCTCCAGATCCTCCACCGCGCAGCGGGGGGGTGGCTTCCGGATTACCCAGCGGTGGGATCGGGGCCGCAAGCCCGTCAGTCGGCGCCGGCCGGGTGCGCCCAGGCGGGCTGGTCCACGCCGAGCCGCTCCAGCTTGAGCAGAAGGTCGCCGTCGCGCCACAGCGCCCCGCCCTCGCCGGCCGCCGCCGCAGCGCCGGTCCGGACCGCGTCGCAGTCCGTCTGCGCCTCGAACTCGAAGCTCACGTCGCCCGCGCCCTGCGCGGCGAAGATCACCAGACGATAGGCTCGCATAGGTCCGCCTCCCGGCCGCCTTCCGCGAGGCGCGCCCGACTTTCACCGGAACGCTCGCCTTATCACCTAGTTCCACAATAGGAGAACAGCTACCGAGGAGGCTCCAGCCGCGCCACCAGGCTGCAGGTGTCCCAGCGACGCCCGCCCAGCTGCTGCACCTCGGCGTAGAAGCCGTCCACCAGCCGCGTCATGTCCAGCCGCGCGCCGTTGCGCGCCGCCTCCTCGAGCACCAGCCCGAGATCCTTGCGCATCCAGTCGACCGCGAAGCCGAAGTCGAACCTTCCCTCGGTCATCGCCGGCCAGCGGTTGTCCATCTGCCAGGACTGCGCCGCGCCCTTGGAGATCGCCTCATAGACCGCCTGCGGATCCAGGCCCGCGCGCTTGGAGAAGTGCAGCGCCTCGGCCAGGCCCTGGACGACCCCGGCGATGCAGATCTGGTTGACCATCTTGGTGAGCTGACCCGCGCCCACCTCGCCCATCAGGCGCAGCGCCTTGGCGTAGACCTGCAGCACCGGGGCGATGCGCGCGAAGACCGCGGGATCGGCGCCGCACATGATGGTGAGCTGGCCGTTCTCCGCGCCGGCCTGGCCGCCGGAGACCGGGGCGTCGGCGAAGGCGCGGCCGCACGCCTGGGCGCGCTCGGCCATCTCGCGGGCCACCACCGCAGAGGTGGTCGTGTGGTCGACCACCGCCGCGCCCGCCGGCAGCGCCGGGAGCGCCTCGCTCACGACCGCGCGCACGTCGTCGTCGGCGCCCACGCAGAGCAGGAACACCTCCGCCTCGCGCGCGGCTTCGGCCACGGTGGCTGCGGCGCGGCCGCCGTAGGTCCCGGTCCAGCGGGCCGCCTTCTCGGGGCTGCGGTTATAGACCACCACCTCGTGGCCGGCGCGGGCCAGGCGCCCCGCCATCGGAAAGCCCATCACGCCCAGTCCTGCGAACGCCAGCTTCATCGGATTGCCCACTCCGCGTCGATCCCGCGCAAACGCCATCTTAACGGGCCGCGCGCACCTTGCCCCTCTATCAGGGTGAACCGGGGTGAACCATGGCGGCGGGAGGCGGCGACCAGCCGATCGTCATCAAGAAGATCAAGAAGGGCGGCGGCGACGGGCACCACGGCGGCGCCTGGAAGGTGGCCTACGCCGACTTCGTGACCGCCATGATGGCCTTCTTCCTGCTGATGTGGCTGATCAACACCACCTCGCCG
>CBJNAS010000626.1:0-1726 GCA_966434565.1 uncultured Phenylobacterium sp. | reverse complement strand
AGGATCCGCAGTCGCTCGGCGTCGAAGCGCAGCATGTCGCCCATGCCGTTGTTCTCGACCGAGACCGCCCGCTGGGTCGGACGGAAGGCCTCCTCGCCGGCCGCCGGCGGGGTGGCGGGCGCGACCGGCTCAAGCTCCACCATGGCGGTGTTGCAGAGCGCCCGGAAGCGGCCCTCGGGGTCGTAGACATAGGCGACGCCGCCGCTCATGCCGGCCGCGAAGTTGCGCCCGGTGTCGCCCAGCACCACCACCACGCCGCCGGTCATGTACTCGCAGCCGTGGTCGCCCACGCCTTCGACCACCGCCACGGCGCCGGAGTTGCGCACCGCGAAACGCTCGCCGGCGACGCCTTCGAAATAGGCCTCGCCGGCGATGGCCCCATAGAGCACGGTGTTGCCGACGATGATGTTGCGGGTGGGCTCGCGCTTCGTGCCCTGCGGCTGGCGCACGATGACGCGGCCGCCCGACAGGCCCTTGCCGACGTAGTCGTTGCCGTCGCCGGAAAGCTCCAGCGTCACCCCGCGCGCGGCGAAGGCGCCGAAGCTCTGGCCAGCCTGGCCGAGGAACTTCAGCTGGATGGTCTCGTCCGGCAGGCCGGCGTGGCCGTAGCGCTGGGCCACCTCGCCCGAGAGCATGGCGCCGACGGTGCGGTTGATGTTGCGCACCTCGTACTCGCCGCGGAAGGGCTTGCCCTCCTCCAGCGAAGCCTTGGCGTCGGCGATCAGCACATTGTCGAGCGCGCGGCCCAGGCCATGGTCCTGGCTGTCCATGTTCCACAGGCCCTTGGCGCTCTCGGCCGGCGCCGAATAGAGGATCTTCGACAGATCCACCCCGTGCGCCTTCCAATGGTCGAGCGCGGGCCGCATGTCGATGCGGTCAACCCGGCCGATCATCTCGTTGAGCGTCCGGAAGCCCATCTCGGCCATGATCTCCCGCAGCTCTTCGGCGACGAAGAAGAAGTAGTTGATCACGTGCTCGGGCTGGCCCGTGAAGCGGGCGCGCAGCACCGGGTCCTGGGTCGCCACCCCCACCGGGCAGGTGTTGAGGTGGCACTTGCGCATCATGATGCAGCCGGCCGCGATCAGCGGCGCGGTGGCGAAGCCGAACTCGTCGGCGCCGAGCAGCGCGCCCACCGCCACGTCGCGGCCGGTGCGCAGGCCGCCGTCCACCTGCACGGCGATGCGGGTGCGCAGGCCATTCAGCAGCAGGGTCTGCTGGGTCTCGGCCAGGCCGATCTCCCAGGGCGAGCCCGCATGCGTCAGCGAGGTGAGCGGCGAAGCGCCGGTGCCGCCCTCGAAGCCGGAGATGGTCACATGGTCGGCGCGCGCCTTGGCGACGCCCGCGGCCACCGTGCCCACGCCCACTTCCGAGACCAGCTTCACCGAGATGCGGGCGCGCGGATTGACGTTCTTCAGGTCGTGGATCAGCTGGGCCAGATCCTCGATCGAATAAATGTCGTGGTGCGGCGGCGGGCTGATCAGGCCCACGCCCGGGGTCGAATGGCGCACGCGGGCGATGTTGCGGTCGACCTTGTGGCCGGGCAGCTGGCCGCCTTCTCCGGGCTTGGCGCCCTGGGCCATCTTGATCTGGATGTCGTCGGAGTTGACCAAGTACTCGGTCGTGACCCCGAAGCGGCCGGACGCCACCTGCTTGATGCGCGAACGCATGGAGTCGCCGTTCGGCAGCGGCTTGAAGCGGTCGGCTTCCTCGCCGCCCTCGCCGGTGT
>CBJNAS010000625.1:0-1730 GCA_966434565.1 uncultured Phenylobacterium sp. | reverse complement strand
CGCGAAGGCGGCCGCACCGTCGGCTCGGGCGTCGTGTCGAAGATCACGAAGTAAGCTTCGGGCCCAGAGCCTGAAGGAAAGGCCGCCGGCGACCCCGGCGGCCTTTTTCTTTCCCTCCCCTAATAGGAGGGAAGCGTCCCCGGCGGGGGGCGGCGCGCGGCTGCGGCGTCTTCACCTTGCAGGCCCGGGCCCCGTGACCGCGATTTAAGCTGCTTCCCGGGGACGCTGGGGCTAGCTTCGGCTGCGCTCGGGGAGGGGGAGGTCATTCCTATGCGTCTGCCGATCGCGCTTCTCGCAGGGATCGCCGGCCTGACCGGCGCGGTCCAGGCCACGCCGCCGGCGCTCGAGATCAAGGACGCCGTCGCCCAGGTCACGGTCATGTCCGAGGACCGTCCCGACATCCGCATCGAGATCGTCACCCACAACCCGCGGCTGGCGTTGAAGGTCAAGGCCGGTCGCGCGCGCACCGTGATCGACGGCCGCATCGCGCCCGCCCGGATCCGCGGATGCCGCGGCTCCGGGGATGCGGTGGTGGTCAGCGTGGCCGGATTGGGCGACGTCCCGCTCAGGGACATGCCGCAGATCGTGGTGCATGCGCCGCGCGACCTCGACGTCAGCGCCGGCGGGGCGGTGTACGGCTCGATCGGCCGGGCGCGCAGCGTGAACCTCGGCAACGCCGGCTGCGGCGACTGGACGGTGGCCAACGTCGAGCAGCAGCTGAGGGTCAGCCTGGCGGGATCGGGCGACGCGCGCACCGGCTCGGCGAGCCAGGCGAAGCTGCGCGTGGCCGGCTCCGGCGGCATTTCCGCCGCCGAGGTGCGCGGCCGCCTCGACGTGGACGTGGCGGGCTCCGGCGACGTGCGCGTGAAGTCGGTAGCCGGTCCGCTGGACGTCCATATCGCTGGCTCCGGCGACGTGACCGTCGACGGCGGCCACGCGACCGCCATGACCACCTCTGTCGCGGGCTCGGGCGACATCGTCTTCGGCGGGGCGGCCGACAGCCTGGAGGCCCGCATCGTGGGCTCCGGCGATGTCCGCGCCCACCAGGTCTTGGGCCCCGTCAAGAAGAGCGTGATGGGCTCCGGCAAGGTGCGGATCGGCTGAGCCGAGCGCCGCCGAAGGGGCCGTTCCGCGCTTGACGTGACCGAGTCGGATGGGTATTTACGCGCCTCCTGTTGGGCCGGCTGTGCGCTTCGAAGCGATTTGCAGCGCAGACGCGGTCCGCAAGAAGCGACCTGGGACAGTGCTCACAAGCTAGCGTGCCGGGAAAGCCCTCGCCGTTTCGCGCGCGGGCCTAAGTCGTTTGTGCGGACTTACGCGTACGGGCTCCTCGAAAGAGGGGTTCGGGCTGGTCTTTGAAATGGTCGAGATCACGCGGGCGGACCGCCTGTAGGGAAACTGAAGAGCGATATGGATCGTCAGAACATCCGCATCAGGCTCAAGGCCTTCGATCACCGCGTGCTGGACCATTCCACCCGCGAGATCGTGAACACGGCCAAGAGGACGGGCGCCACCGTGCGCGGGCCCATCCCGCTGCCGACGCGCATCGAGAAATTCACCGTCAACCGCTCGCCGCACATCGACAAGAAGTCGCGCGAGCAGTTCGAAATCCGCACGCACAAGCGCGTGCTCGACATCGTCGACCCCACCCCGCAGACCGTGGACGCGCTGATGAAGCTCGACCTGTCCGCCGGCGTGGACGTCGAGATCAAGCTCTAAGGGGATCGGTC
>CBJNAS010000624.1:0-1732 GCA_966434565.1 uncultured Phenylobacterium sp. | reverse complement strand
CGGGGCTGGCGATCGAATAGGCGCGCACCAGCGGGCGGCCCTCCTCGGTCATCAGGCCCACCATGAGGAACTGGCCGCTGGTGAAGCGCAGGCCCGGGTCGCGCGTCGTGCGGAAGGAGAACAGCGACGAGGTCCAGTGCTGCACCCACTTCACGGTCTCGACGTAGAAGGCGCCGCTCGCCTTGAGGGCGGGTTTCGCCGCAGCGGAAAGATCGTTCATGAGTCTTCAGCTCTCTCGCGTTTCAGCTCTCGAGGCGGCTCAGATGTCGCCGCCCGGGTTGGCGATAGCGCCCGGCGCGCGGGCGAGATGTATACCGCATTCGGTCTTTTGCGAACCCGCCCAGCGCCCGGCGCGGACATCTTCGTCATCCTCGGCCGGCCGGGTGCACGGCCAGCAGCCAATCGACGGGAAGCCCTGGGCGACCAGCGGATGGGCCGGGAGCCTGTTCTCCTCCGCATAGGCGTCGAGGTCGGCCTTGGTCCAGTTGGCCAGCGGGTTGAGCTTCACGTGCCGGCCGGACTGCTCGACGACGGGCAGCGACAGGCGCGAACCGCCGTGGAAGCGCTTGCGCCCGGTGATCCAGGCGCCGAAGTCCTCCAGCGCCAGGTCCAGCGGAACCACCTTGCGCAGGTTGCAGCAGGCGTCCGTGTCGGTCTGCCAGAGCTTGGCTTCGGGATCGACGACGGCCAGGTCCTGGTAGTGCGGTCGCAGGTCGCGCACGTCCTTCAGGCCCAGATGGGCCGCCAGGGACTTCCGATAGTCGAGGGTCTGGCCGAACAGCATGCCCGTGTCCAGGAACAACACCGGGATGTCCGGCTTCACCTTGGCCATCAGGTCCAGCAGCACCGCCGACTCCGCCCCGAAGGAGGAGACCAGGGCCAGCCGCTCGCCGAAGGTCTCGACCGCGGCCTCGATGATGGTGCGCGGATGGGCGTGGCGCAGCTCGGCGTCGAGCCGGGCCGCCAGGTTCGGGGTGCGGTCCAACGTATCGTAAGCCATGGTCACGCCTCCCGCTCCGCGAAGGCGGGGACCCGCGCGTCCGCCGCCCGCTGGTAGACGTGGCGGAACCGGTGCGTCACGCCCTCCCACTGGGCCGGCGCGGAGCCGTCGGCCGGCTCGAAGGCGTCGACGCCGCAGCGGACCATGAAGCCCGCCTGCTCGCGCAGCACGTCGCCCACCGCCCGGACCTCGCCCTTGAAGTGGTAGCGCTCGCGCAGGATGCGGGCGTTGGAGTACTGGCGCCCGTCGCGGAACTTCGGAAAGGCGAGCGCCACGACCGCCAGCCGCGGCAGGTCGTAGGCCAGGGCCTCGGCCTCCTCGGCCGCCTCCAGCCGCACGCCCACCGACCGGCCCTCGGAGAGCAGCCGGTCGCCGTCCGCCTGGAAGCGGCTGAGCGAGATGATCACGTCGCCCGGCGGCAGCTCCTGGTCGTCGCTGACGTGGGTGAAGGCGTCGTTGGCGAGCACCATCCGCCCGCCCTGCAGCTTAATGAGCGTCGGCATAGACAGCCTCCTTGAAGGGCGCCACGCCCGCGCGGCGGAAGGTGTCGAGGAAGCGTTCCCCGTCCTGGCGCTCGCGCAGATAGACCTCGACCATCTGCTCGACCGCCTCGGCGACACGGGCGGCAGGCAAAGCCGGCCCCAGCATCTGGCCGAGCTGGGCGTCGTCCTCGGGCGAGCCGCCCAGGGTGACCTGGTAGAACTCCTCGCCCTTCTTATCGACGCCCAGGAT
>CBJNAS010000623.1:0-1736 GCA_966434565.1 uncultured Phenylobacterium sp. | reverse complement strand
GTAAGCGGCGCCCCGAGACCACGGTGATCGTCGGTTTGCTCGATCGGACGTAAGGTGTGGGGGCGGAGGCCCCATGCATCCCGAGCCAGCGATAGATACCGATCGGATCGACGACGCTGTTCTTGCGCTGCTGTTTTTGGGCCTGTGCGAGCGGGATCGGGTTACCGGCGCGGCGCGCGCCTGGAAGACGTTCGATTGGGCCGCGATGGACCGGCTCTATCAGAAGGGGCTTATCGATAGCCCGGTCGGTAAGGCCAAGTCGGTGTGGTTCACGGACGACGGCCTCAAGCGCGCCGAGGCGCTGTTCTACGCGCTCTTCGCGAGAGCCGGGGCGCCGGCGGATGAGGCGTAGGCCCAGGGCAGCAGCTCGTCGAGACGGCTCTGGAGATGGCCGTCGATCAGCTTGGTGATGACGTCTTCGATGTAGGCCTGGGGCTCGACGTCGTTGAGCTTGCAAGTGGCGATCAGCGAGGCCAGCACCGCCCAGTGTTCCGCCCCGCCTTCGCTGCCAGCGAAGAGGCTATTTTTGCGGGTCAGCGCCAGCGGCCGGATGGCCCGTTCGACGGTGTTGTTGTCGAGCTCGATGCGGCCGTCGTCGACGAAGCGGGCCAGGCCCTCCCAGTGGGTCAGGACGTAGCGGATGGCCTTGGCCAGGTCGCTCTTCTGGCTGATCAGCTCGAGGCGGGCGTTCAGCCAGGTCTTCAGATCGGCCAGCACCGGCGCGCTCTTCGCCTGACGCACGGCCCGGCGGTCGTCCGCCGATCGGCCGCGGATCTCGTCTTCGATGGCATAGAGCTGTTGGATGCGGGCGATCGCCTCGGCGGCGATGGGCGTCTTCGCCGGGTTCTTCTCGTCGAGCAGCTTGTGGAAGTAGCGGCGGCTATGCGCCCAGCAGAAGGCGAGCTCGACAGCGCCGCCCTTGGCCAGGGCCTTGTAGGCGCTGTAGCCGTCGGTCTGCAGCACGCCGCGGTAGCCGGCCAGATGCTGCGCCGGCGACGAGGTCGCCCGATCACCGGCGTAGACGAAGGCCACGCCCGGCGGCGCGGGGCCGCCCCAGGGGCGGTCGTCGCGCGCATAGGCCCATAGCTGCCCGAGCTTGGTGCGGCCTCGTCCGGGGTCCAGCACCGGCGCCCGGGTCTCGTCGGCGAAGAGCTTTCCCGAGGCCTTCAGCTTCTCGAGCAGGCGCGCGTGCAGCGGCTTTAGCAGCTCGGCGGCGCTCCCAGTCCAGTGCGCCAGGGTCGAGCGATCGAGCACGAGGCCGCCACGGGCGTACATCTGGGCCTGGCGATACAGCGGCGTGTGGTCTGCGTACTTGGCGACCACTACGTGGGCGATGGTGGCTTCGGTCGGCAGCCCACCCTCGATCAGGCGCGTCGGCGCCGAGGCTTGCACGACTACTTCTTCGCAGGCGCGGCAGCCGTACTTGGGCCGGCGGATCACCAAGGCGCGGAAGGTCGCCGGGATCACGTCCAGCCGCTCGGCCACGTCCTCGCCGATCCGGTGCAGGGCGCCGGCGCAGCACGGACAGGTCTTGTCCTCGATGTCGATCACCTGTTCGACGCGCGGCAGGTGGGCCGGCAGGGATCCGCGGTTGGCCCGCCGCTTCGCCGCGTTCGCCGCCTTCTCGGTCGGCGTCGACTGGCGCAGCTCAGCGCTAGCCAGCTCCTGCTCGAGCTCCTCTAGCGCCAGCGCGAGCTGATCGGGATCCAGCTTCTCCGAGCGGGCGCCGAAGGTGG
>CBJNAS010000622.1:0-1748 GCA_966434565.1 uncultured Phenylobacterium sp. | reverse complement strand
CCTGGCGCCCATGCAGGCCGCCCTGCTCGCCTCGCGTCGCACCCATGCGCCGCAAGGGCTGGCCGGCGGCGGCCCGGGCCAGGCCGGACGCCAGCGTTTGCTCGCCGCGGACGGCGCGGTAAGAGAGCTGCCGGGCTGCTTCTCCGTCGAGGTGCAGCCGGGCGATGCGATCGAGATCGAGACCCCTGGGGGCGGCGGGTTCGGTCCGGCCGCGCCGCCGCAATCCGAACCGGGTCCCTGAAGTCAAGCCGAGGTCCACCGCCGCATGATCCCGCTCGCGCTCGCCGTCAGCCTGTTCCTCGCCGACGGTCCCGCCGCCGAAGCCGCAACGCCCGCCAGCGCGTCCGCCCCGGCCGAAGCCCCGGCCCAGCCGCCAATCCCGGCCGGCGCGCCCACCGACGACTACCAGTTCGTCGCCTGGTGCTTTGGCGCGCTCTCCGGCTACGTCGACCTGCACGACCAGGTGATGCCCGAGGTGACCCGCATCGAATCGACCTGGCGGCGTCCGGGCTCGAGCCTGGCGGACGACCTGAAGGTCTATGAAGTGCAGCGGAAACAGGCGCGCGCCGACCTGAGGCGCTTCAAGATCGCGCTCACCGCCGCCGAGAAGGCCAGCATCCGGCCGATCAACACGGCCGGCGCCGCGGCCCTGCAGCGTGGCCGCTCGATCTGGAACCCGGGGCCGGAGATCACCAAGGCCAGGCTCGCCCAGGAGTGGATGAGCTGGACCCTGCCCGCCCGCTGCCCGGCCACCGCCGCGGCGCTGGAGAAGCGCTCCAGGCTGCTGGGCGCCTCGCTGCA
This sequence comes from uncultured Phenylobacterium sp., assembly GCA_966434565.1. GTDB lineage: Bacteria > Pseudomonadota > Alphaproteobacteria > Caulobacterales > Caulobacteraceae > Phenylobacterium. The sequence continues at coordinate 947 of CBJNAS010000622.1, read as the reverse complement.
GGCCAACGCCGAAGAGGCGCCGGCGGCGCCGGCGTCCGCGGCGGTCACGCCAGCCCCGGCCGACGCTGCGGCTGCGCCGAAGGACTGAGGCTCACACGACCGGCGTCAGCGCGCCTCCTGCAGAAGCGCGGTCACGCCGTGCTGGATGGCCTCGTAGCATTCGCAGGCGCAGCGCTGCATGGCCTCGCGGTCGCGGATGGTGATCTTGCCACGGACGTAGGAGATGGCGCCCCGTTCCTGCAGCTGGGAGGCGATGGCCGTGACGGTCGTGCGCTGCACGCCCAGCATGATCGCCAGGTGCTCCTGGGTCAGCGGCACGATGTCTGACGCCAGCCGGTCCTGGGTCAGCAGCAGCCAGCGGCAGAGACGCTGCTCGGCGGGGTGCAAGCTGTTGCAGGCGATGTTCTGGGCGGCCTGGACGACGCTGGTCTGGGCGTGCTGGACGATCAGGCGGACCAGGGCGGGGCTCTCCTCGGCCGCGGCGCGCAGGGTCTCGCGCGCGATCCGCCAGGCCCCGCCGCCCACCTGCACGGTCATCCGCTCGAAGGCGATCGGCGAGCCCAGCGCGTTCAGCAGGCCATAGCCGCTTTCCCGCCCGATCGTGCGGCTCTCGACCTGGGCCCCCGAGCGCATCACCGTGACCACCGAGAGAATCGCGGCGACCGGCAGATAGACGTAGCGGATCGGCTGGCCGGGCTCGTCCAGCACCTCGTTGCGAACCAGGTTGACCGGCGCGATGTGGGGCCTGAGCGCGCGCAGGTCGTCGGCTCCGAGACTGTCCAGGAAATGGTTCTCCCAGGCCATGGCGGCGTAACGCCCGAGCCGGCGTTCGGAGCCGTGGACAAGCTGGAACAGCGGCAGTGGTCGATCAGTTTTGCGCGGCGTCTACAGCAATTGATAAGCGACGAGGTGATGCGTGGATGACGCCTACGCCGAGCCCCTGAGGG
>CBJNAS010000621.1:0-1752 GCA_966434565.1 uncultured Phenylobacterium sp. | reverse complement strand
GCCGCTCCTCGGGAACGTTCACTTGCCCTTCGTCGCCAGCGGGTCTGCGTGATGCTTGTGCTCCTGGAAGAGCTTCATGCCGGTCTGCAGCAGGCTCTTCAGCTCCGGGCTCTGCGCATCCGGGATGAGCGTCGTCTCCAGCGCGCCGTTGACCGTCTTGTGATAGGCGACCTCGTTGCGGATATAGGCGCGATCAAAGGCGTGGCCCTTGAGCTTGGCGTATTGCGCGAGCTTGGCGTCGGCGTCCTTCTGCAACCCTTGGCTCGTCGGATTGTCCTGCGGCGTCACGTGCAGCTTCTTGACGAGGGCGAGCGCCTGGTCGTTCACCGCGGTGTGGTCGCGGACCATCTGCTGGGCGAAGGCGCGGACCCGGGCGTCCTTCGAGATCTTCAGCGCCTGCTGGCCGGCGGCGATGTCGATCTTCCCGGCCGTATAGGCGACATGGGCGATCTGAGGATCCGTCAGCTTCGCCGCCTGCGCCGCGGCTGCGCCGGGCGACAGCAGGGCCGCCGCCGACATGAGGACAACAAGCCGGGTGATCATGGTGGGATCTCCTCCTGGCGGCGGCTGGTGCGCCGCCGCGCGTGCATTGGACGCCCCCCGACGCGGAATGTTCCCGGATTCTTGCGACGACTGGATCACCCGCCGAACAAGCGTCCCCAGCTCGTCGACGATGTCGGCCAGCGGCGCGACGGCCAGCAGCAGCGGACGCAGCGCGAGCTCCCAGGCCAGCGCGCCGGCCGCCCCCGCCGCTGCGGCCTTTCGGAATGAGACGACGCGGATCATCGCCGCGCCGCCCTCACCAGGGCTTTCGTGCAATGCACAAACCTCGCCCCAGGGCCACGGTTCCTACGACCGCGTGGGGACGGGTGTGGGCGAGGCTAACCCGAGCCCTCCCACGGCGGCTCGTAATCTTCCGCCTGCTCGAACGGGTTGAGGATGTCCCAGGGCTCGTCCGGCGGGCAACGGCTCGCGGCCCGTTGGGCGCGCTCGCCGCGCAGGGCGTAGAGCGCCCGCCGCTCGGCCCCGGGGTAACAGGCCTGAGGCTCAAAATCCCCCGTGCCCTCGATGATCGCCTTCAGCCGCCCGATGCGTTCGCTGAGCGGAGCGTCCTGCGGCAGGCCGTCGTCGTCGCCCTCGGAATCGCAGTCGCTTTCGCGGGGCTCGGCCTGCGCAGCCCGCGCCGCGCCGTTGCGCGCACGCGGCTCGCGGCCGCCGCCCGAGGCCTCCTGTTCGAGCTCGCAGGCGTCGCGCCGCCGCTCCCGCGCGAGCTTCGCCTCCAGCGCGACCGAGAGCCGGAGCCCGCGCGCCATGCGGTCGAAGACCAGCATCCAGCGGGCGTGGGCTTCGTCGTCATGCCCCGTCGCCGCCTTGCTCGCGCGCAGATAGGCCTGCTCGGTCAGCCGCCCGGCCATCTCGCGCAGCCGCTGCAAGGTCCAAGCGTGCGCCTCGGCCATGTCGGCGAAGTCCTGCATGGAGCGAACCAGAACATAACAAGAACATATAGTCAAGACAGATCACGCGCTGGCCGTGTTTTCGCCCTCACGTGGCGTCAATTGAACGCCCGTCGTGATGAAGGCGCCCAGCTCGGCGCGCCGCTCGATCCGCGCCAGCAGGAAGGTCGCGAAGTCCAGCGGCGACAGCTGTAACCGGTCAGCGGATCAGCCACGCGCCACCACCGCCGACATTCAGCCCGGGCCAGCGATCGTCCACCGCCGCCAAGCGGACATTCCGACCTTCTCAGAAGGGTGG
>CBJNAS010000620.1:0-1760 GCA_966434565.1 uncultured Phenylobacterium sp. | reverse complement strand
AGGACCTGGCCGACAAGAAGAAGCACGTCTTCGACGACGACATCGTCGCTCTGGTGGACGACGCCCTGGCCTCCGGCGCGGACCGCATCCAGGTCAAGCACCTGCGGGTGATCGCCGGCACCGGTGGGCCGCAGGAGGCCTTCCTGACGGTGACCATCGACGGCGAGGACCGCTCGGCCAACGCGACGGGGGACGGCCCGGTGGACGCGGTGTTCAACGCCATTCACAAGGCCGTGCCGCACGAAGCGGTGCTGCGCCTGTTCCAGGTGCACGCCGTGACCGAGGGCACTGACGCCCAGGCCCAGGTCTCCGTCCGCCTCGAGGAGGACGGCCGCATCGCCACCGGCCAGGCGGCGGACACGGACACGCTGACGGCGTCGGCCAAGGCCTATGTGAATGCGCTGAACAACCTCTTCGCGCGCAAGGAGAAGAGCGCGCCCGAGGGCAAGGTGGCGAGCGGGTTTTGAGAGAGCTTCCCTCCCTTAAGGGAGGGAAGGAGGTCCCATGACCGATCCCCTCGACGTCGCCGTCAGTCTCAGGCGCGGGGTCTCGCCGCGGATCGGTCTGGATCGCGTGGCGCTGATCGAGGCGGTCGATGAGCTGGGCTCGATCTCGGGCGCGGCCCGGCGGCTGGGGCTGAGCTACAAGGGCGCCTGGGACATTGTCCAGGGGCTCAACAACCTGTTCGACGCGCCGCTCATCGAGGCTGCGCCGGGCGGGAAGGCGGGCGGGGCGGCGCGCGCGACCGAGCGCGGCCGATCCGTCGCCGCGGCTTTTCGGCGCGTCCAGGCCGAGGTGGACGCGGCTGTGGCCAAGCTGGAGGCCGAGATCGCCGGCGAGGCCGCGAGGGACCTGTTCTGGAGCCTGGGCATGAAGACCAGCGCGCGCAACGCCCTGCGGGGCGAGATCGTCCGGATCCACGAGGGGGCGGTGTCCAGCGAGGTCGTGCTGCGCCTCGCCGAGGGGGTGGAGATCGTCTCCGTCGTCACCCGCCACAGCGTGGAGGAGCTGGGGCTGGCGGCGGGGAAGCCGGCGATCGCCCTGATCAAGTCGAGCTTCGTGCTGCTGGCCAAGGGCGAGGGCTTGCGGACCTCCGCGCGCAACCAGATCGCGGGCGAGGTCGTGCGCCGCGAGGACGGCGGCGTGACGAGCGAGGTCACGGTGGCGATCGGCCGCGGCAAGACGCTCACCGCCACCATCACCCTGGAGAGCGCCCAGGCGCTGGAGATCGCCCCCGGGGACCGCGTCACAGCCCTGGTCAAGGCGCCGCACGTCATCCTCGCGGTGGAGTGAACAGCGGCAAGGCGTCGCGGCGGGCCTCGCCTGCGGCCCTTCCCGCGGCCCGACCCCAGGCCACGGCGAGCCGCGCCGTGGACGGACGGAGCGCTGCGGCCACGCTTCAAGGCCTCGCAGATCAAGCTCTGTCCGGCGCAGGCCGCCGGACTCGCCTTTGGCGCGCATCGGTCGAGGCGCCCAATTGTGGCGGCGGCAAGGCGTTTCCGGCGGGCTGAAACGCGCGCGCGACGCGAACGCGCAGCCCACGTATTCACGCTTGAATTCGCCCCCGTAGGAGGGCACACGAACGACAAGCCTGCCAGCGAGGACGTAGCGACTCGGCGCAAACTATGGCGTCAATCAGATCGCTTTCCGGCGCTGGCGGACCCGCCGTTCCCGCCCCCATTCACCAGGGCCCTGCATGATCTCCTCCCTCTTCGGCGCGATCTCGAACGACATCGCCATCGACCTCGGAACCGCCAACA
>CBJNAS010000619.1:0-1763 GCA_966434565.1 uncultured Phenylobacterium sp. | reverse complement strand
GTCGCCGGCAGGTGGTAGCGCGAGATGGTGAACAGCGAGAGGCTCGGCGCATTCGCCCGGGCGAATTCCTCGTAGACGATCACCTGGTGCGGGATCGGCAGGTCCTCGCCGCCCCATTTCGCCGGCCAGTGCGAGGCGGCCAAGCCCACGGAGTCCAGCTTGAGCAGCCAGTCGCGGAGATAGCGCGCCTGGCCGGCCTGGGTGGACGCCGCCAGCACGGCGCTCCAGTCGCGCGGCGCATTCTCGGCGAGCCAGTCGCGGACGGCATGGCGGAAGCGCTCGGGGTCGGCCTTCTGGTCGAGGATGCGCCGGTCGACCGCCCCGCTCGCGGGTCGTGCGGCGGAAGTTGCAGCCTGGCTCATAGGATCCTCACGACACGAGCTGCGCGAAGGCGCGGTCCCGATGGAATGCGCTGGAGCCGAAGATGGCCTGGTTCAGCTTGGCGCGCTTCAGGAACAGGTGGCACGGATGCTCGGCGGTGAAGCCGATGCCGCCGTGCAGCTGGACCGCCTCGCCGGCGGTCCGGGCGTAAAGGTCGCCGACGATCGCCTTGGCCAGCGAGGCGTCGCGGTCGAAATCAGCCGATCCCGCGCTGTCCGCGGCCTGCGTGGCCAGCGCCCGGGCCATCTCCAGCTCGGCCTTCAGGTCCGCGCAGCGGTGCTTCAGCGCCTGGAAGGCGCCGATCGGCCGTCCGAACTGGGTCCGCACCTTGAGATAGTCGACGGTGATCTCGAAGGCGTGCTCGGCGCCGCCCAGCGAGTCGAAGGCGAGCGCCATTGCGGCGTGCGACAGCAGCCGCTCGCCCAGCGCCGCCGCATCCGCGGGCAGCAGGCGCTCGGCGGGAACCACGACGCCGGCCAGGTCGATGCGCCCGAAGTCGCGCGTGCGATCGACCAGGTCGCGGCCCGCGAGTTTCACGTCGTCGGCGCCGGGCTCCAGGATCAGCGCCTGAGTCCGCCCCTCCCGGTCCTCGGCGAAGACCAGCAGCAGCTCCGCCCGGGCGCCGTCGAGCAGATGGTCGACGCCCCCCTCGAGCCGCACGGCGCCGTCGCCGGCGGGCGCGAGCCGCACCGCCCGGCTGTCGCAGGGCGAGGCCACCGCCGCCAGCGCCTGTCCTGCGACGATCGCCGGCAGGTAGCGCGCCCGCTGCGCGGCGGACCCGGCGCTCGCCAGGGCGTCGGCGAACAGTGTCGTGGCCAGGAACGGGGCGGGCGCGACCGCGCGCCCGAGCGCCTCGTAGGCGCCGGCCAGTTCGCGCGGGCCGAACCCCATTCCGCCGTCAGCCTCGGGTGCGGCCGCGCCCAGATAGCCCAGCTCAGCCAGGATCGGCCACAGGGCGCAATCCGCGCGGGCCGGGGCGGCCGCCGCGGCGAGCACCTTCTCGAGCGGCGCTTCGGCTGCGAGCACCTCGCCCAACCGATCCCGCAGCTGCTCGCGCAGACCTTGATCCTCTGACAAGCGCGCCCTCCTTCCAAACCAGCGTCAGCAGTAGTCCATCCAGTTCGGCGAGGGGACGAGGTCCGGGTCCGCCGAAGCGCCGAAGCCCGCCAGCACGCCGGCTTGGCGCGCCTCGACGAGCGGGCGGACCTCCGGGTGGGTGAAGATGTAGGGCCGGTTCTCCCGCACGGCCTCCAGCACGAAGGGGCCGACCTTGTCGGGCGACATGCCGGAGACTGGCGCGCTCGACCGCAGCTTGCGGAACGTAGGGTTGTCCGCGAGCGCGGCAGCCGCGGCCTCCGCCCCGGGCCGCAGCCGCCGGGTGT
>CBJNAS010000618.1:0-1766 GCA_966434565.1 uncultured Phenylobacterium sp. | reverse complement strand
GCCATCTCCCTGAGCCGCCGCAAGGTCCACTCATGGGCCTCGGCCATGTCCGCGAAATCCTGCATCGCGGCGATGAGAACATATCATGAACACCGCGTCAAGGCGGTTGGTCGCCCGGGGTATGCGCCCAACTCAAAGCGCGCGGCATAAGTGTCTGAAATGATCAGCTTGCGAAATTTCACAAACTTTCGAATCAGCCGGTTCGAAGCCCGGGCAAGGGGGGCGCGATAAGCCTGGAGCGGCAGGCTCGCATCTTGCCGTGAGATGAATGGCGGGCTTCGACCGCGGCCGGTCGGATACTGTACGAAATAGATCCCGCTGCCGGCCCTCCGCAGTTTCGTACAGTGTCACCGTGATCCTGCGACCGGACCCGCCGACACAATACCGATTGCCGCGAACGTACTGTTCCTGGACCGGCCCGAACTCGGTTAGAAGGGCGGTCATGCCTGTGCGCCGTCGTCAGACCCTCCTCCTGGACCTCGATGGCACCCTCGTCGATCCGGCTGAGGGGATCATTGGTAGTTGCCGCTACGCCATGGAGCGCATGGGCCGCCCGCTCGGCGAGGATGTGGACCTGCGCTGGATCATCGGCCCGTCGATCCGCTCGAGTTTCGAGCGGCTGCTGGGCGGCGGAGGCGACGCCGAGGTCGCAGTCGGCCATTACCGCAGGCGCTATTCCGAGTGGGGTCTGACCGCCGCGGCCTCCTACGCCGGCGTCCACGACGTTCTCGCCCGGCGCAAGGCGGCCGGCGCGCAGCTCATCCTCTGCACGGCTAAGGCGCAGGTGTTCGCCGAGCGCGTCGTGACGCACTTCGGCTTCGATCGGCTGCTGGATGCGGTCTATGGCCCCGACCTGGACGGGCGGCTAGAAGACAAGGCCGCGCTGATCGCGCACCTGCTCGAGCGGGAGCGGCTAGCCGCGGACCAGGTGTGCATGGTCGGCGACCGCGAGCACGATATCCGCGCCGCGCACCGCAACGGTGTCCCAGGCGTAGGCGTCCTCTGGGGCTACGGCAGCCAGGAGGAACTTGCGGCCGCCCGCGCGGATAGCATCATCTCGCGCCCTGGCGAGTTGCTCGACTAGGCCTCGCCGACGCCAACATAAAGGTCCCCTTTTCGGAGGCAGGCTAATGGAGCCTCGACCCTAAGCAGGCCTCAGACCAGGCGAAGGCGCGTCGGCCATCCCACTCGGATCAGCACGTCGTCAGGTCCGTTCAGGGCGAACTCGTACATGCCCCAGGGTTTATCGCTCGGGTCGCCGCTCCCGAGGAGCTCGCCCTGAAATGCGGCGGCAAGTTCATCGACATCCTTGCGGTAGAGGTACAGCCCGAACGGATTTCGCCCCGGCGCGAGCCACCCGCGCACCGCCGGGTTCAAATGGACTTGCCCGCCCAAACCGTCGGCGAGCATCCGATAGTCCTCGGGGCTGCCTTCCTCGCGCTTGAAACCTAGTCGCTCGAAGAAGGCCTCGGTGCGATCAAGATCGTTGCAGGGCAGGATGGCGGTAAGGCTTGGCCGCATGTCAGCAATCTCACCGTAAGCAGCGTCAACCTAGACGGGACAGAGCAGCTTCCCACGCCTCACGCCCGGTCCCAACGTCTGCTGCCCGGCCTCGCCCGCGAATGTCTCGATCCCAGTGCGGAGCCAGGGACCGCTCGCGCCCCCTCCGCGCCCTTCGACTTCGCCCGCGGCAATGTCCGGGCTGGCTGGCTGGCTGAAGCGGACGTTACGGAATCCACGGTTTGTTGCGCGCGGAGCTGACTCTT
>CBJNAS010000617.1:0-1767 GCA_966434565.1 uncultured Phenylobacterium sp. | reverse complement strand
CTTCTTCGTCCATGGCTTGGAGGCGCCGGCGGGAATGCCGGACGCCTGCTCGCGCTTGAACTTGTCGCCCCCAGGGGCCTTCGGCTTAGCGTCCAGCGCCGCCTTCTTCATGCGCAGGGCGCGCTGGATCGGGCTTTCGGCGGGTCGGTCTTCGCGACGATCGGACATGCGATCTTCTAGCACGGGCGAAGACGGATCCGGCGAACGGATATGCGCCCGAATGGTCGTTTTCGTACGGGAAATTCGCGCCCAGTCGTCGTAGCTGGCCACTGAAGGTCAATTTTCACTGGCTCCTCGGAAGGATTTTCGATATTCAACTGAAATTGAAATTCGTTTCGGTTTGCTCGCTCTCCACGCTTGTGCTTCGGATCGAGCCTGGGCCCACGCCAACTATCTTCGAGTTTTTGATGTCGTGCGCCGATGGAGGCGCGTGAAAACTACGACCTATAAGGTGATATTTATGGCTACCGGGACTGTGAAATGGTTCAACGCGACCAAGGGCTTCGGCTTCATCCAACCTGACGCGGGCGGTCCGGACGTCTTCGTCCACATCAGCGCGGTCGAGCGGTCGAGCCTGGGCTCGATCCAGGAAGGTCAGCAGATCTCCTATGAGATCGAACGCGATCAGCGCAGCGGCAAGATGTCCGCCGGCCAACTCCAGGCCGTCTGATCCAGCGGGGCGACCCGACCGGCGGGCGATCGCCGCGTCGGGCCGCCGTTTCAGATCATGACCGCATCGACCATCGAGCGGGCCTACCAACTCGCTCGCGCCGGCAAGGCGGCCGACGTCGCCGCATTGAAGCTCCAGCTGAAGGCGGACGGCTGCCGCGCCGTTGACGCGCTGCTGTCAGCGCGCGGGATCCAGCGACACCTCGAGGCCATTTGCGCGGCCAACTTCAAACGCCCCTAGGACGGCTGCGCCGTCGAACACACGAAAGCATTGAATGACCGAACTACACGGCGCCGGCTTCGCCGAGCGTCTGACGGCCGCGGCCGACGCCAAACGCGCCATGCTGGCGAAATTCAAGCCCAAGGCCGCGGTCGCCGCGCCGCTGCCCGTCGACCGGGCCGCCCTGCGGGCGGCTGAGCTGGAGCGGGTCCGCAATGACCGTGCGGCCGCGAAGGCGGCGAAGCGACAGGCTCTCGCCGACGCCGATGAGGCGGCGCGCTCAGCCGAGGAGGCGATCGCCGCGGCGGCGCTCGACGCCAAGCGCGGCGAGCGGAAGGAGCGCAAGGCGCTTACCAAGGCGGAACAGAAGGCCAAGCGCGACGCGCGCTATGCGGCTCGCAAGGCTCGCAGATGATGCAGACATTCAGGGCCTATCTGCAGGACGACGCCGGCGCGACCACCTGGGCGGCTTGGATCGACGCCTCCAATCTCGGCGAGGCGAAACGCAAGGCGCAGGATCTCTGCCGCGAGGCGACCCCGGCGGTCGAGTTGTGGTCCGAGACCGACCGGCGTCCCGGCGACGCTTGCATGCTCGACCCCGTCTGATTCGATCCCGCATTCGCAGCGGCCGAATGCGGTGTAACGTGATGGCCTGACCGGTGATGAAGGCTGCGGGGATGGACGAGCTGTCCGAGATCGATCTTCACGCCCTTCAGATCCTGGCGGAGAAGAAGGCCGGCAACGCCGTTCCCTTCATCAATATCGCCGCCGCGCGCCGCTTGACGGACTTCGGCCTGGCCTCCCGCAGCCACGAGGGCTGGGACATCACCCCTGAGGGCAGCGCCGTCCTCGCACGGCGGGCGCCGCCACCGGGCTGA
>CBJNAS010000616.1:0-1770 GCA_966434565.1 uncultured Phenylobacterium sp. | reverse complement strand
TGGGCGCCACCATCAGCACGTCGACGCTCTTCTTCGGCTCGATCAGGCCGAAGTGGACGTTGAGGCCGTGGGCGAACAGCAGCGCCGCCCCGTCCTTCAGGTTGTCGTGGATCTCGTCCTTGTAGATCTGCGCCTGCAGCTCGTCGGGTGCGAGGATCATCAGCGCGTCGGCCCAGGCGGCGGCCTCGGCCACGCTCATCACCTTCAGCCCGTCGGCCTCGACCTTCTTGGCGGTCGAAGAGCCGGGGCGCAGGGCGACGGCCACGTTCTTGACGCCGGAATCCACCAGGTTCAGCGCGTGCGCGCGGCCCTGGGAGCCGTAGCCTACGATGGCGATCTTCTTGTCCAGGATGCGGGAAATATCGGCGTCGCGGTCATAATAGACGCGCATGTTGGTCTCCTGAACCGAAGGAAGGCCGCGGGCCCGCCTGGGCGAAGCGCGGCAAAGCGCGGGCTCTGAAGCGTTTTTTCGCCCAAAGGTCAAGGGGAGGCGGTGTTGCGCGCGCACCCGAAGCATGGCGGATGAGGTCACCATGATCGAGGTCACGCCCGCCATAGCCCTCGCCGAGGGCGAGCTGGTCTGGAAGGCGGTCCGCGCCTCCGGGCCCGGCGGGCAGCACGTCAACAAGACGTCCAGCGCCGTGGAGCTGCGGTTCGACGTGCGCGGCTCGCCCGCCCTGCCCGAGCCGGTGCGCGCCAGGCTCTACCGGCTGGCCGGCCAGCGGCTCACCCAGGACGGCGTGCTGGTGATCACCGCCCAGGGCTTCCGCTCGCAGGAGATGAACCGCGCCGAGGCGCTGGAGCGGCTGGTTTCGCTGATCCGCAAGGCCGCCGAGCCGCCCTCGCCGCCGCGCAAGAAGACCCGGCCCACCCTCGCCGCGAAGCAGCGCCGGCTGGCCGCCAAGACCCGCCGCGGAGGCGTCAAGGCCCTGCGCGGCAAGCCGGGGGTCGACTGACGCGCCCAGGGGGCAGAGTCTTCGTCATCTCCTGGCCGCAAATGCGGTTTTTCGAGAGCCACGAAGATCCTATGGTGAGGCTCATGTCGCGCGCCCCGATATATTCCGCCCTTGTTGTCGCGGCCGGCCTGGCCGGCTGCGCCACGCCCACGCTCGGCCCGCCGCCGCCCGGCGCCCGGCCGCCGCCGGCGGCGGACTTCCGCGCCGAGGACTTCGCCTGGTCGACCGAGCCCGGCCACGGCGGGATCACCGGCCACATCGCCTACCGCGAGGGCGAGACGCGCTTCTCCTGCGCGCACGCGACGGTGATCCTGACGCCGGAGACCCCCTGGACCCGGCGCCGCATGCACGTGCTCTATCACTCCACCGAGGCGGCCGCCGATCCTGCCGACGAGGTGCGCGCCCGCACGCCGCAGGCGCCGGCCGGCGACTATTCGGCCTATGTGCGCCGCACCACCTGCGATGCGGCCAGCCACTTCACCTTCACGGACCTGCCGGACGGGGCCTGGTACGCCATCACCATCGCCAAGCCCGCCACGGGCGGCGGGCGAAGCATGGCGCTGATGCGCCGGGTGGTGACCCGGTCCGGCCACGTGGCGGCCGCGGCGCTGTAGGTTCCATCCCTCCCCTTCACGTGGCCGCTGGATTCACACGCCTGCGCCGAACGCCCCCTCCGTCTCCCACCTTGCGGCGGGAGCCACCTCCCCCGCTGCGCGGTGGAGGATCTGGAGCGCCAAGATGCTCCACCGCTTGCGGGGAAGCTGTCGCCGAAGGCGACTGAGGGGGCGTTCAGGCCCTCGAGCCGAGTTGTGTG
>CBJNAS010000615.1:0-1772 GCA_966434565.1 uncultured Phenylobacterium sp. | reverse complement strand
ACATCGAGGACGTCGCCCACGCGACGCCCGAGAAGATCGTCACCTTCTCGATCGACCCGGCGACCGGCGTGTGGCCGCACCACGGCCTGACTCTGGCCCAGGCGCTCGGCCTGAAGGGCGATCTGCAGAAGCAGGCCGGCAAGCTGCTCGGCCAGCTCTACGCGGCCTTCATGGCCAAGGACATGAGCATGCTCGAGATCAACCCGCTGATCGTCACCGCCCCAAGCGACACAGAGGGCGCCCAGCTGCGGGTGCTCGACGCCAAGGTCTCGTTCGATAGCAACGCGCTCTACCGCCATCCGGACATCAAGGAGCTGCGCGACGAGAGCGAGGAGGACCCGAAGGAGATCGAGGCTTCCAAGCACGACCTCTCCTACATCGCCCTCGACGGCTCGATCGGCTGCATGGTCAACGGCGCAGGCCTGGCCATGGCGACCATGGACATCATCAAGCTCTATGGCGCCGAGCCCGCCAACTTCCTCGACGTCGGCGGCGGCGCGACCAAGGAGAAGGTGACCGCGGCCTTCAAGATCATCACCGCCGACCCGAACGTAAAGGGCATCCTGGTCAACATCTTCGGCGGCATCGCCCGCTGCGACATCCTGGCCGAGGGCGTGATCGCCGCGGTCAAGGAGACGGGGCTCAACGTGCCGCTGGTGGTGCGCCTGGAAGGCACCAACGCCCAGCTCGGCAAGGACATCATCAACAAGAGCGGCCTGAACGTGATCGCCGCGAACGATCTCGCCGACGGGGCGGAAAAGATCGTCAAGGCTGTCAAAGGGGCTGCTTGATGTCGGTTCTGATCGGTAAGGACACCCGGGTCATCTGCCAGGGCTTCACCGGCTCGCAGGGCACCTTCCACTCGGAACAGGCGATCGCCTACGGCACCAAGATGGTCGGCGGCACCTCGCCGGGCAAGGGCGGCTCGACCCACCTCGGCCTGCCGGTGTTCAACACCGTCGCCCAGGCCAAGCGCGAGACCGGCGCCGACGCCAGCGTGATCTACGTCCCGCCGCCGTTCGCGGCCGACGCGATCCTGGAAGCCATCGACGCCGAGATCCCGCTGATCATCTGCATCACCGAGGGCATCCCGGTGACCGACATGATCAAGGTGAAGCGCTCGCTGTCGGGCTCGAAGTCGCGGCTGATCGGCCCGAACTGCCCTGGCGTGCTGACGCCGGGCGAGTGCAAGATCGGCATCATGCCGGGCAACATCTTCAAGCGTGGCTCTGTGGGCGTTGTCTCGCGCTCGGGCACGCTTACCTATGAAGCGGTCTTCCAGACCACCAACGTGGGGCTCGGGCAGACGACTGCGGTCGGCATCGGCGGCGACCCGGTGAAGGGCGCCGAGTTCATCGACGTGCTGGACATGTTCCTCAAGGATCCGGAGACCGAGTCGATCATCATGATCGGCGAGATCGGCGGCTCCGCCGAGGAGGACGCGGCTGAGTTCATCAAGAATTCGCCGGTCAAGAAGCCTATGGTCGGCTTCATTGCGGGCCGCACCGCGCCTCCGGGCCGCCGCATGGGCCATGCGGGCGCGATCATCTCCGGCGGCAAGGGCGGGGCTGAGGACAAGATCGCGGCGATGGAAGCGGCGGGCATCCGTGTCTCGCCGTCGCCGGCGAAACTGGGCGAAACCCTGCTCGAGGTGCTGAAGGGCTAGGGGCCCGGGCTCTGCTCGCGCGGCGAAGGCGAATACTCAAACGAGGCGACGATGAAGGTGTTGGTCCCGGTAAAGCGGGTGATTGACTACAACGTGAAGGCTCGGG
>CBJNAS010000614.1:0-1783 GCA_966434565.1 uncultured Phenylobacterium sp. | reverse complement strand
GTCTCCCGCAGGTTCACGCTGACTGACGGACTTTCAGCGGGAACTCAACGCTTTTCTGTGTGCGGCACCGGGAATCGCGGCGGGTTCGGGGGAAGTCCAGCGGTCACCGTCCGGGGTCAGTCGGCTGGTGGATGTTCGAGTTCGTCGCTGAGCAGGTGCTCGGCAACGGCCGCGTAGCGGGCGGCGGCGGTATGGGAGATGCCGAAGACCAGTGTCAGGTGCAGTGGGTCGGGGCCGGCGGTGAGAGCTTCGTGGAGGATGCGGTCGCGACGGATTCGGTCGACGGTGCAGCCGCTGGGCTGCATGCGCAGGCTCACGGTCTGCTGGCTGATCGGGGTGGTGCCGTGGGCGGTCTTCGGGCCGATCAGCAGGTGCGGGTTCACGCTGGTCGGCCAGATGGTGCGGCGGTGGTCGAGCCAGCGGCGGATGGCGCGGTGAGCGAGGTCGCCGAGTCGTTGACGGCGTCCGGCGAGGGTGATGCGCCGGTTGGGCAGGTCGACGTCGGTGAGTTTCAGGCTCCGGATGGTGCCTGTGCGGGCGGCGTTCTCGGCGGCCAGGGCGACGATGACCCGCCAAGCGGGGTCGGTGGCGAGCTCCTCGACGGCGTGGATCTGCTCGTCGGTCATCGGCAGCAGGGCGCAGTCGGCGGGGCGCGTCTTGAGCCCGGTGGTCGGGTTGGCAAAGATCAGGCCGCGTTTCTTGGCGAACCGGAACAATGATCGCAGGGCGCAGGTGGCGTTGAAGCGTTGCGAGCCGGTCAACGGTTTGAGCGCGGCGGTGATGTCGGCGCGGGTAACTTCTCGCAGGTGGTCGTAGCGGGTGACCCATTGTTCGAGAAATGGCCGGGCGGAACCGAAGTAGACGTGAACGGTGGCGGCTGAGCGGGGCCGGGCGCGAGCGTCACCGTCGAGCAGTACTGTCAGCCAGTGCCGGACCGGTTCGGCGAACCCTGGCGTGAGATCTGTTGTCACGCAATCAATCCAGGATCGGATCGCGGGTGTCGAATCGTCCTCGAGCAGCCCGAAATCGGTGAGGACTTCGATGAGGCGGGGCCGTGACACCCGCCGGTGCGGACGGTGCCGGACCTCACTCAGCAACACCCGTTCGCCCGCAGGCCGCCCGGCCAGAACGGTGATCAGGCCGTCGAGAACGCAGAGTGTGGTGGACCAGCTCCAGCCTCGGGCCTGGCCGAGCTGGCGGGCGTGCTGGGCGGCGGCCCGCAGCACTGGGTCGTCAACGGTCAGGGCCGGATGCTGCCAGCCGGGCGGATCCGGTTGCCCGTTCTTGCGTCGCCAGTAGGAGGCGAGCGCGGAACATCCTTTGCTGCAATAGATTCTGTCCCTGCGCCGCTTCTCCGGCAGCGGCTTGCCGCACCGCTGGCAGTTCATCTCGGCGGCATGGATCGGCCGTCACGGCTGCGTGGACGGACCATCCGTCCCCCGCCGCCGACCGCAGCGGGGGTGTCCTCGGCGACCGGCGCGGGTTCGGCAACGGTGTCGGGCTCGGGGAGCAGCAGTTCCTCGATGCCGCAACCCAGGACCGCACAGATGATGTCGAGTTCTTCGAGTTTCACCACGTTCGGGGTGCCTGACCATAGGCCCGACATCTTGCCGGTGCTGATGACCATGCCGCGGTCGGCGAGTTTGCGGTGCAGCTCGCTGGCCTTCCAGATGCCGCGGTTCGCGGCGGCCAGGCGCAGGTTCCATTTCATTGGGTCAGTCCTTTCCATCGGTCGGCGACCCGCCGCTGCCCGCTCACCCAGGCATCCTCGACGTGAGTGGCG
>CBJNAS010000613.1:0-1785 GCA_966434565.1 uncultured Phenylobacterium sp. | reverse complement strand
CGCCAGGCCCTGGCGAGGCGGCACACCTCATCAAAGTTGGCGGCTCGCTTGGCGAAGCCGGGCTTCCAGTCCTCGTCGGACTGGGGGTGGGTCTGCATGTCGTCCCTTCCGTCGGGACGAGGCCTGGAACGGTGCGAAATCTTCAGTCTTGCGGAGACAAAAGGTCTCCTGTTCGGGCCTTGACGACGCGAAGAACGCCGCCTAGTTTTGAACCCGATCGATACGCCGCATCGACAACGGCACTGAGATTTCCGAAAGCCTCCAGTTGGCGCTGGGGGCTTTCGCCATTTTAGGGTCTCGTCAGTTCAAGGTCGTTGGTCCTTCGAGATTGAGCGCCGCTCACGCGGCCGCCTTCTGCGACATCTGAATCGGCAGTCCGCCAGCGTCGGGGGAGTCGCGGCATTCGCCAAACTGGCCGAGGCGCATCGCCTGCGCGGCCCGTATGCCGGCTTCCGTGATCCTGAAGCCGCGTCCGCGGATGGTCCGGATTCCGCCCGGGCCGACGGTCTTGCGCGCCGCGCAGATGGCCGTGCGCGCCGTCTGCACGGTCCCGAACGCCTTGTGGCTGACCACCTCGCCGCCGGCTTGAAGGAGCAGCTGCAGGGCCCGCCGCGCGGCCCGTGCCGCCCGCTGAGCGTTCAGGTCCGCCACGGCCGGGGCGCCTCGTGTGGGCGCCGGCGCCGAGCCGGCGAGGCCGGCGCGGAGCACTGCTCCGGCGGCCGCGATCGCCTCGTCCAACACCGCGTCTTCGCGGAGGTCCTCGACGTCCAGGCAAGCCGCGTCGACGTCGGCGCGGGTCCAGTCGAGCCAGCGGCGGACGCCACCGACCGGCAACTCCAGTTCGACGATCGCCAGGTAGGCGGTCAGCTGGCCCGGTCGGACGAGGCGGCCGGCCACGTGCGGGAAAATCTCCGCCGCGCGGGCCGCACACGCCCTTAGCGTTGTGCGGTCGAGCGGCTGGGTCACGACGCCTCGCGGTCTTGGTTGCGGCGCTTCAGCCAGCCCTGGAACCCCCTGTCGTTCGCCATGAAGCTGGCGAGCATCTGCGGGGCGAGGGTCTCCAGTTCGACCGGATGGCCGTGGGCCTCGGCGTAGGCGTCGCGATAGGCGTTCAGCTCGGCTCCGAGCTTGCCCTTCAGTTTCAGCCGAAGATCGACGGTCTGCTCGTCGGTTTCGATCCGCGCGAGGGCGACCGGCTTGGCGGCGGATTTAGCGGTACGGCTCAAGAATGATGTCCTTGTTCACGAGCACTCGCAGGGGGTAGCCGGCGCGGACCTGGATGGTCGGCTGGCGATCGAGGCCCTTGTTGACGATGCGGTCTCCGACGCGGCTCGCGTCGCTGGCGGCCGTGGACGCGCCGGTGTTGATCACCGTCACGCTGCCGTCGTTGCTGGTGGCGCCCTGCGCCGCGGCGCTGCCCACGGACAGGATCGCCGAGACCAGGACGCCGGCGGCCACCGTGCCCCAATGATGGTTCACCTGGTCGGTGAGGCCGCTCGCGCCGCTAGGGTCGGCGCCTTCCATCGCGCCGATGTTGATGGAGTAGCCGTTCGGGAAGACGATCCGGTTCCAGGTGATCAGCGCCCGGTTCTGGCCCCAGGCGACCTGGCTGTCGTACTGCCCGATCAACCGAGCGCCTTGCGGGATCAGCAGGAAACGGCCGGTGATGTGGTCGTAGACCGGCTGCGTCACCTGGGCGACGATCTCGCCCGGCAGGTCCGAATTGAGCGCCGTCACCAGCGCCGCCGGAATGATGGTCCCCGCCTTCACCTCATAGGGCGAGCG
>CBJNAS010000612.1:0-1802 GCA_966434565.1 uncultured Phenylobacterium sp. | reverse complement strand
TGCCAGACCCTTCCCTTCTCTCCCACCCCCCCCCAGTGGGGCCCTCCCCCCGCAACGGCCCCTAACGGTGAGCGGTCGGCGGGCGTGCTCGGTCCCGCCGCGCGAGCGCGGCTCCTACGGGCCCGCCCCGTCGGGCGCGTGCGCGCCGCCGGCCGCTCGTCGGCGCGTCCCGCCGTGCAGCGCCGCCGCCTGTTAGCGGGGCGCGCAGGCTCCTTGCAGCCTTCATCCTGCGTAGGCGGGCTTAGGGCTCCGCCCTCGGCGCGCTGCGGAGCGGCTTCCGCCCAGCTTCGGTCCCCTGCGCCGGGCGTCACGGTGTGCAGGGCCGGTCAGGGCCCTGCAGCCGGTTCCCCGCGAAGCCGCCCCTCCGCTTGCACCCCCGGTCTCGCCGACGGGCAGGGCCGCAGGCGCGCCTTGCGCCTGCAACCCTGTCCCAAGGAGCCAGACCATGACGACCGAGACTGTGACCCCGTCCGGTGCGGTGCTCGAAATCCCCCTCAACAAGCTCAAGAAGTCGCCGCGTAACGCGCGGCGGACGCCCCACGCGGAGGCCGACATCGAGGCCCTGGCCGCCTCGATGCGATTCAAGGGCGTGCTGCAGCCGCCCGTGGTGGAGCCCGAGCGCGGCGAGGACGGCGAGCCCACCGGCTTCTTCCTCGTCACCATCGGCGAAGGCCGCCGCCTCGCCCTCAACCTGCGCGCCAGGCGCAAGGAGATCAGGAAGGCCGAGCCCGTCCGCTGCATCGTCGATACCGCCCACGACGCGCACGAGATCAGCCTGGACGAGAACGTCACCCGCTTCGCCATGCACCCCGCCGACGAGTTCGAGGCCTTCCGGCTGGAGGCCGAGGAGCGGGCGCGCAGCGCCGAGGAGATCGCCACCCGGTTCGGCAAGAGCGTCCAGGTGGTGAAGCAGCGCCTGCGGCTGGGCGCCGTCTCGCCCAAGCTGATGGGTGTGTTCCGCGACGGGGGCCTGACCCTGGAGCAGATGATGGCCTTCGCCGTCAGCGAGGACCACGAGCGCCAGGAGCAGGTCTATGACCAGCTTTCGTGGAATCGTTCGGCCTCATCCATCCGGCGCGCCATGACCGAAGCCAAGGTCCCGGCCCGGGATCGGCGGGCCGTGTTCATCGGCGTGGAAGCTTACGCCGAGGCAGGCGGGACGATCCTGCGCGACCTCTTCACGGAGGACGGCGGAGGCTGGTTCGAAGATGCCGCGCTGCTGGACCGACTGGCGCTGGAGAAGCTGGAGAGTATCGCTGCGGAGGTGCGCGAGCGCGAGGGCTGGAAGTGGGCGACCGCCGCCCTCGACTATCCGCACGGCCACGGCCTGCGCCGGGTCTATGCGCGCCCGGTGGAGCGCTCGGACGAGGACAAGGCGCGGGTCGCGGCGGTGTCGGAGGAGTACGATGCCCTGGTCAGCCAGTGGGACGCCGTGGAGGACCTGCCGCCCGAGGTCGAAGCCCGGTTCAAGGAGATCGACGCGACGCTCGACGCCTTTGGCGACGGCATGGCTTACGATCCTGAGGAGATCTCGCGCGGCGGCGTGTTCGTGGTCCTCGGGCGCGAAGGGACCGCCCGCATCGAGCGGGGCCTGATCCGGCCCGCGGACGAGGCGCTGCCCGGGCCCGAGACTGACGAATCCGTCCGGGCCGAGGAGGACGCCGGCGCAGCGGAGCCGCTGGCATCCCCGGAGGAGACCGAGGACGGCAGCGCGGCGCTCTCCGAGCGGCTGGGGTTGGAGCTGAACGCCTCCCGCCAGGGTGGGATGCGTGAAACGCTTGAGGCGGATGTGAACCCCGCGA
>CBJNAS010000611.1:0-1815 GCA_966434565.1 uncultured Phenylobacterium sp. | reverse complement strand
TCGACCTTGTTCACCGTGGACGGACGCCAGCTCTTCAGGTTCGGCGCGTCCTGCATGATGTTCGGCCGGTCGCTGGCGGGAAGGTAGACCAGGCCGGTGCGCGGGCTGAAGGACATCGGCAGCCAGTTGTGGCCTCCCTGGGCGCCGGGCCAGATCTCGAACGGGCCGTGGGTGTAGCGGGCGTTCGGCGTCTCGATAGGCCGGCCCGTGTTCAGGTCCACGCCCGTGGCCCAGGTCACCTTCACGAACGGCTTGGCGGAGAGCAGCTTGCCGGTGTCGCGGTCGAGCACATAGAAGAAGCCGTTCTTGGGCGCCTGCATCAGCACCCGCCGGTCCTTGCCGTCGATCGTCAGGTGCGCCACCACCATGTCCATGGCGGCGTTGTAGTCCCAGGTCTCGCCGGGATTGACCTGGTAGTGCCACAGGTACTTGCCGGTCTTGGCGTCGAGCGCGACGATGGAACAGAGGTAGAGATTGTCCCCGTGGGCCGGATCGCGGATCTTCTGGTTCCAGGGATAGCCGTTGCCCGTGCCGATATAGATCCGATCCAGTTCCGGATCGTAGGTCATGGCGTTCCAGACGGCGCCGCCGCCGCCGCGCTTGTACCAGTCCCCGCTCCAGGTCTTCGCCGCCGCCGCCATCGCCGGGCTCTCGAAACCCTTGGCGGGATCGCCCGGCACGGCGAAGAAGCGCCAGAGCTGCTTGCCGCTGGCCTCGTCGTAGGCGGTCACATAGCCGCGCGTCGGCCCGCCGTCCGCGCCGGCGTGGCCGATGATCACCCGGCCGCCGAACGTCCGCGGCGCGCCGGAGATGAAGCGGACATCGCCCGGCTGGGTGGTCAGCACCGACCACACCGGCTTGCCCGAGGCCGCGTCGAGCGCGATCAGCCGGCCGTCCTGTGTTCCCACGAAGACCCGCCCGCCATCATAGGCCAGGCCGCGGATGCCCCAGCCCTGGCGCAGCTTGATGCCCGAGACCTCGGCGGCCCTCGGATCGTAGGTCCAGAGCAGCTTGCCGCTGGTCGCCGCGAAGGCGCGCACAACGCTGTAACCGGTGGCCGTATAGAGCACCCCGCGGGCCTCGACCGGCGCGCTGACGGAATTGCCGGGGCCGAGATCGTACGACCAGGCGAGCTTGAGCCGGCCGACGTTGCGGGCGTTGATCTCGTCCAATTCGCTGTAGCGCTGCTCGCCGGCGGCGCCGCCGAAGCCGGGCCAGTCCGCCGCGGCCGCGAAGTGATCGGCGGACGCGCCGCGGCCCTGGTGGCAGCCGGCCAGCAGCAATGCCGCGCCGAGCAGAGCGCCGAACACCGCCCGCGCCGCGTTTCGCACCCATTCCATCGCCCCGATATCCCCCCTGCCAGCGACGTTGAACCGTCGCACGGCGCCACGCCCCCGGACGCTTCGTCGGGTTCGCGCGAGTGTTCCATTTCAAAGCTTGGCGGTAAACACCGGCGGACTGCGCACGGGGATCAGTCCGCGGCGCGGGCCGCGGCGCAGGAGAGGGCGCCCGCCCGGAGAAGACGCCGTCGGCCAGCGAAAGGTTGATCGCATAGTCGGGCGCCTTGTCGATCGGACGCACCTGGTCCGGCAACTTGCCGAGTGGGTCGGCCCCGCCGCGCTGGGCCGCGCTCGCCTACCGCCATGGGACCTCACTCAGAAGGAATATTCGACCTGCGCGCCGATTTCCCGCGGCGGAGCGTAGAAGACCATATCCGCCGTGGCGTCGAGCAGGGCGCTGTTGATATAGTCCGCGTTGGACAGGTTCTTGCCGAAGACGATGAACCTGAAGTGCGACCCGTCCGGCTTGTAGCTG
>CBJNAS010000610.1:0-1819 GCA_966434565.1 uncultured Phenylobacterium sp. | reverse complement strand
GATCGAGGACGAGGTCGAGCGTCAGGTGCAGGCCGCCGTCGAGTTCGCCGACGAGAGCCCGGCGCCCAGCCCGGACAAGTTGTTCGAGTTCAGCTACGCCACCGAGGTGCCCAACCAGCCCCACTTCCTGCCCGGCCAGGAGCCATGGGCGTAGTCACCTACCGCCAGGCGCTGCACGACACGCTCGCGGAGGAAATGCGGCGGGACTCCGCGGTCGTGCTCATGGGCGAAGAAATCGGCCTGTTCGAAGGCTCGTACAAGATCACCGCCGGTCTGCTCAAGGAGTTCGGGCCCGAGCGTGTGATGGACACACCCATCGCCGAGGAGGGCTTCGTCGGCGCCGCGATCGGGGCGGCCATGCTGGGCCTGCGGCCGGTTGTCGAGATTATGACCGTCAACTTCAGCTTGCTGGCGCTGGACCAGATCGTCAATCACGCCGCCAAGATCCACTACATGTTCGGAGGGCAGTCGCGCGTGCCGATGGTGCTGCGTACGCCTGAGGGCGGCGGGCAGCAGCTGGCGGCCACGCACTCACAGAACTTCAGCTCCTGGTACGCGTATATCCCGGGGCTGAAGGTGGTCGCGCCGGCCACGCCCGCCGACGCGCGTGGCCTGCTCAAGGCCTCGATCCGGGACGACGATCCGGTCATCTTTCTCGAGAACCTGGCGCTCTACAACACCAAGGGTGAAGTGCCTGGGCTCGGCAACAACGGCTCGTCGGCCGACGGCCAGAAGACTCCCCAGGACGACATCGTGCCCATCGGTACCGCCGCCGTTATGAAGCAAGGCTCCGACCTGACGCTGGTGGCCTACTCGCGCATGTCCGTGGTCGCGCTCGAAGTCGCGCGGCGGCTGGAGAAGGAGCACGGCGTGTCGATCGAGGTGATCGACGTGCGTTCCCTGCGCCCGCTGGACCGCCCAACGCTGATCGAGTCGGTGAAGAAGACCAGCCGCTGCGTGATCATGGAAGAGGACTGGTACTCGTACGGCGTGGGTGCCGAGCTGGTGGCCACCATCCAGGAGGGCGCCTTCGATTACCTGGACGCGCCCATCAAGCGCGTCGCGCAGGCCGAGATTCCGCTGCCATACGCCAAGGTCATGGAACAGGCCGCGCTGCCGAAAGCACAGAACCTGGTGGACACGATCAAGAGCACTCTGGACGCCAGCGGCTACCGCGCGAGGACGACACGCTGATGGCCGAAGTCACCATGCCCCGCCTGAGCGACACGATGGAGGAAGGCACCATCGCCAGCTGGCTGAAGAAGCCAGGCGAGCAGGTCAACAAGGGCGACGTCATCGCCCAGATTGAAACCGACAAAGCGACGATGGACCTGACCGCGTTCGAGGCGGGCACCCTGCAGGAGATCCTCGCGCCCGAAGGCAGCACGGTCGCGATTGGCGAGCCGGTGGCGCGCATTGGCAGCGGACCCGCCGGCGACGCGAAGGCCGCGCCCGCCGAGGCGAAAGAGCCGTCTGCTGAGGCGAAAGAGCCGCCGGCCGAGGCGAAAGAGCCGCCGGCCGAAAAGGCGGCCACGCCACCCGCCGCGGAAGAGACCGGCTCCGAAACGCCGCAAACCGAAGAGGCCAGGGAAAACGTGTCGGAGGTGGCCGAGCCCACCGAATCACCCGCCCGCCAGGAGCAACGTCCGACGACAACCGACACCACCGAAGCGCCTGCCCAACCGCGGCAACGTCAGACACCGAGCGGCCCGACAGAACCGTCCGAGGCGCCGGCGCAGGGCGCCGAGGCCGCCGACGGCAAGGTGCGCGCCTCGCCGATGGCGCGTCACATCGCCGCCGAGCATGGCCTGGACATCTC
>CBJNAS010000609.1:0-1822 GCA_966434565.1 uncultured Phenylobacterium sp. | reverse complement strand
ACGATCACCACCTCGCCGCCCAGGTCGCGGACCTTGCAGGCGTAGGCGGCGATCAGGTCGTCGGCCTCGTAGCCGGGCAGCTCGAGGCTGGGCACGCCGAACGCCCGGGTCGCCTCGCGCACCAGCGGGAACTGCGGGACTAGGTCTTCCGGCGGCGGCGGCCGATGGGCCTTGTAGTCTGCGTAAAGCTCATTGCGAAAGGTGCGCTCGGAGTGGTCGAACACCACGGCCAGGTGGGTCGGCGCGTCGGCCTGGGCGCGCATGTCGACCAGCAGCTTCCACAGCATGTTGCAGAAACCCGCCACCGCGCCCACCGGCAGGCCGTCGGTCTTGCGGGTCAGCGGCGGCAGGGCGTGAAAGGCGCGGAAGATGAACCCCGAGCCGTCCACCAGGTAGAGCCGGATCCGCGGCCCGTCCTGGGTCGGCTCGCGCGGGATCTCGTCAAGGGTTTCGGGAAGCGTTCCGGGCGGGGCGTCGAGGATGTCGCTCATGGCCAGGGAAGATAGGCGCGCCGCGGCGGAAGGTCATCTGCATACCCTAAACCCGCTCATCCCGACGAAAGTCGGGACCCACGCTGAATGGGCCGCATGGGCGCCGCGGCCGGCCCTTGCGCTGCGCCTTACCGCAATCTGATCTTGGGTCCCGGCTTTCGCCGGGATGAGCGGATCTGATGGGCCCTGAGCCTAACGCCGCCCTCGCCGCGCCTTCTGCACCGCCTCGTCCAGCGCCTGGAGGAAACGGGAGCGGTCGTTGCGGTCGAACGGCTTCGGCCCCCCGAGGAACTCGCCGGTGGAGCGCAGCTGCTCCATCAGGGCGCGCTGGGCGATCGCCCCGCCGATGGAGTCGGCCGTGAACGGCCTGCCGTTCGCCGCGATGGCCGCCCCGCCGGCCTTCAGCACGCGCTCGGCCAGGGGGATGTCGTTGGTGACCGCAATGTCGCCGGGCCGGATGCGTTCGGCGATCCAGTCGTCGGCGACGTCGGGGCCGGCGTCCACCACCACCTGCTCGATCAGCGGCGAGCGGGGGATCATCATGAAGGCGTTGGAGACCACGAAGGTCTTCAGGGCATATCGGGCTGCGACCTTGTAGACCTCGTCCTTCACCGGACAGGCGTCGGCGTCGACGAAGATTCGGATCGGCTCGGCGTTCATCGGCTCCTGATAGTCGTTTCCCGCAAGTCCGCGAAAGCCTGTATGACCGCCGCGTGACCCGCGCGGCCTTCACCCGCCTGACCCTGACGGACTTCCGTTCTTACGAGCGGGCGGAGCTCGCCTTGACGGGCGCGCCGGTGTTCCTGGTGGGCCCCAACGGCGCGGGCAAGACCAACCTGCTGGAGGCGGTCAGCCTGTTCACTCCTGGTCGCGGCCTGCGCGGCGCGAGCCTGGCGGAAGTGGGCCGCCGGCTGCCCGGCGAGACGACGGGGCGCGCCTGGGCGGTGGCGGCGGAGCTGACCGCAGACGGCGAACCCCTGCGCCTCGGCACCGGCGTCGAGCAGCCGGGCGCCTCGCGCCGGCTGGTGCGGCTGGAGGGCGAGACGGTCCCGCCTGGGCGGCTCGCCGAGCACCTGCGCCAGGTCTGGCTGACGCCCGCCCAGGACCGACTGTTCCTGGAGGGCGCAGGCGAGCGGCGGCGCTTCTTCGACCGGCTGGTGTTCGCAGCCGAGCCGGCGCACGCGGCCCATGCCAGCGCCTATGAGAAGGCCCTGCGCGAGCGCATGCGTCTGCTCACCGACGGGCCCGCCGACGCGGCCTGGCTCTCCGCGTGGGAGGCCCGGCTGGCCGAGGCTGGCGCGCTGGTGGCCGCGGCGCGCGCCCGCACCCTG
>CBJNAS010000608.1:0-1824 GCA_966434565.1 uncultured Phenylobacterium sp. | reverse complement strand
GCGGCATCCGCAGCGCGGCGCAGCTGATGGCGTACGAGCTGCCGATGATCCTGGCGGCGTCCTCGGTGGCGATGGCCGCCGGCACGCTGTCGCTGACCGGCATCGCCGAGGCGTGGCACTGGTACTGGATCCCGTGGCAGCTGGTGGGCATGTTCGTGTTCTTCGTCTCCGGCCTGGCCGAACTCCAGCGGCCGCCCTTCGACATGCCGGTGGCCGACTCCGAGATCATCTTCGGCGCCTTCACCGAGTACACCGGCATCCGCTTCGCCCTGTTCCTGCTGGCCGAGTACGGCGGCATCGTGGTCCTGTCCCTGCTGACCGCGGTGCTGTTCCTCGGCGGCTGGAAGGGCCCGTTCTACGTCGGCCTCGGCGCCGCCGGCTTCGGCTGGTTCTGGACCCTGGCCAAGACCCTGGTGCTGGCCTTCCTGGTGATCTGGCTCCGCGTGAGCTATCCGCGCCTGCGCGAGGACCAGCTGCAGAAACTGGCGTGGACGACGCTGATCCCGCTGGCGTTGGCGCAGATCGCGCTGACCGGAATCTTGAAGGTGGTCTGATGGCGGCGGACAACACGGGCGCCGACAAGCGCGGCCTGCCCGGCGCCGGCCTGGCCAAGGGCCTGGCCACGACGCTGAAGACGATGACCCGCCGCTCGGTGACGGCGCAGTACCCGGACGTGAAGCCGGAGCTCCCGCCGCGCTCCCGAGGCGTCATCGCGCTGCTGGAGGAGAACTGCACCTCCTGCATGCTGTGCGCCCGCGAGTGCCCCGACTGGTGCATCTACATCGACTCCCACAAGGAAGTCGTCCCGGCGACCGAGCCGGGGCAGCGAGACCGCACCCGCAACGTCCTCGACCGCTTCGCGATCGACTACAGCCTGTGCATGTACTGCGGGATCTGCATCGAAGCCTGCCCCTTCGACGCCCTCTTCTGGTCCCCGGAGTTCGAGTACGCGGAATTCGACATCGTCGACCTCCTCCACGAGAAGGACCGCCTCCGCGACTGGATGTGGACGGTCCCGCCCCCGCCGCCGCACGCCGCGAACGCGGAGCCGCCGAAGGAGATCGCCGCGGCGCAGAAGGCGGTCGAGAAGCAGGCCGCCGTCGAGGCCAAGGCGGCGGCGGAGCGCGCGGCCGCGGCTGTGAAGCCCGCACCCGCGAAGCCTGCTGCGCCCGCGAAGCCCGCGCCGGAGGCTGAGACGAAGGAGATTCCCAAGGTCACCGGCCCAGAGGCGCTGAAGGACACGGCGGAGATCCCCAAGGCCGAGCCGACGCAAGGTGGGACGCGGCCGCTGCCTCAGCCGGAGGCGGCGACGCAACCGCTGCCTCGGCCGGAGGATGTGGCCGCGGCGCTTTCGCCGGGGCTGAAGGCGGAGATCGCGGCTGCGGAGGCTGCCGGTGAGGAGGCCGCCGCTGAGCCGGAGAACAAGCCCGCTGCGGCCGATGGGGCTGCTGCTGAAGCAGAATCCGGCGAGGCCAAGGCTGAACCGCCGGCTCCGAGCGAGGCCGCCGCCGAAGCCACGCCGCAGGTTGCGGTAGCGCCGGAGCCTGTCGAGCCGACACTCGGCGGCGAGCTTGTCGCCGAAGCGGAGCCGACCGCGGCCGAACCCGCCCCCGGCACCCGCCCCGCCCGCAAGACAGCCGCCGCCAAACCCGCCGCGTCCAAAACCGCTGCCGCCAAGAAGTCCGCGGCCTCCAAGTCCACCGCCAAGACCACCCGCCCCCGCAAGTCCGCCGCGCCCTCCGAGCCGCCGCCACCCGAGCCCCGCGACACCGACACCGACACCGACACCGACACCGACACCGGTACCGACAACGGCCCCGACTC
>CBJNAS010000607.1:0-1831 GCA_966434565.1 uncultured Phenylobacterium sp. | reverse complement strand
GTCCGGGGCTACTGGGTCAAGCCCGGGGCGGTGGTCATTGACGTTGGCATCACCCGCGTCGCAGACGCTGACGGCGCGACGCGCATCGTCGGCGACTGCGCCACCCATGAACTCGATCACGCGCGAGCAGTAACGCCGGTGCCGGGCGGCGTCGGCCCGATGACCATCGCGTGTCTGCTGAGCAATACGGTTCGCGCGGCGAGGATGGCGGCTCATGCTTGATGGACTCCACTACTTCGGCAAGACCTGCGTGCGGGTGAGGGACCTGCCGCTGCTCGCGGACATCGGGATCAACCCTGAGGAGGTCGGGCGTCCCCAGCCCCTGGTCGTTTCGGTCGAGCTCACCCTGGATGCCCGCCCCATTAGCGACATTGGCCAGACCGTCGACTACTGCAGCGTGGCGCGGGCGGCTGAGAAGCTCGCCGCAAGTCATATACCGCTCATCGAGACCTTCGCGCAGAAGCTCGCCGCGGAATGCCTCGCCCTGGGCAGCGTGGTTTCGGCGCGCGTCACGGTCGACAAGCCGTTCGCCATTGTGCGAGGCCTCGCCGGGGTCGAAGTCGAGATGCGCCGTGGCGATCGCGCCTGGGAAAATTGGCGCGTTGATGGCAGACAACAGAGGCAGGGCGCGGCGGGCGCCGAAGGGCTGGGGCGTGTTCTTGAATCCGGACGAGCAGTTGAGAATTGAATGGCGATGCGCGCGGCTGATCGCGCTCTACGCCAATCTCAATGACGAGGCGCGCTGGGACGAGGTCGCGGCGCTCTTTGCGGAAGACGGCGTGATGTCGCGACCGTCAGCCCCCGATGTCCCGATAGCAGGCCGGGAAGCGATCCTCGCGGCGTTCAGAGCCCGGCCAGCGCGCAAGACGCGCCACGTGTGCAGCAATGTCGTGATCGACGTGGAGAGCACGGAAAGCGCTCGTGGGACCTCTGCAATGCTTCTCTACGCCGGCGAGGATCGGCCTCTGGTCGGTTCTTTCCGGGACCGCTTCATCCTGACGCCAGACGGTTGGCGTTTCGCCGAGCGACACGGCTCGCTCACCTTCCGTAGCTGAGCATGGCCGGAGCAGCTCCCGCCCCGGTGAAGTCCGCGATGCGGACGCTCGACGTCATCGAACTCGTGGTCGCGCATCGCAAGGGGATCACCGCCAACGAGATCGGCGCGGCCTTGACCATTCCGGTCAGCAGCCTGTCCTACCTGCTGGCGACGCTCGTCGACCGGGACTATCTGCGGCGCGAAGGCCGGCAATATCTGCCCGGCCCGGGCCTGGATCGCCTGCGGGCCCCGGTCGACGAGCTCTCGCTGCAGGATCGGGTCGCGCCGCTGCTGCGCGCGATCCGCAGCGAGCTCAACGAGACGGTGTCTTTCATGGTCCGCCACGGCTGGGAGCTCGAGGCCCTGGTCACCGAGGCGAGCGACCATGCGCTGCGATACGCCATCGAGCCCGGAGAGCGGAAGCCGATTCACGCCCTGGCTTCAGGCAAGGCGCTCCTGGCGACCTTCTCCGAGGCGGAGCTTGGCCGCTATTTCACCGAGGCCCCGCGCGAACGCCTGACGCCGCGCACGGTCTGTGACGAAGCGGGCCTTCGCGCGCAGCTGGCTGAGGTTCGGGCGCGGGGCTACGCGGAGGCCATCGAGGAAAGCACCGAAGGCATCTGCAGTCTTGGCTGCTCGATTGTCACGGCCGGGAAGGCGGTCGGCGCGATCGGCGTCGCCGTGCCCACCGTACGCTTCACCGACGACCTGGTGGCCAAGACCATCAACCTCTTGCGCCGCACCGCCGAGGCCCTTCGCGCCTGACGGCCCGAAGCGCGCCGGACAGGCGCTGGT
>CBJNAS010000606.1:0-1835 GCA_966434565.1 uncultured Phenylobacterium sp. | reverse complement strand
GTCAGTACGTGCACCTTCGCCTCGCGCCAGGGCACGAACTGGCCGTCCAGCCAGATCCAACCGTCGCGATCGTCGAAGGGAACAATAGACATTTGGGCGAAGCTCCTTTCAGAGGGGGCCCTTGAACACCCCGGGCGCCGTCCGCGTCAAACGAAATGGGCCGAATTTGACGCAGGCTGGGCCGTGGACGCATTGTGGCGCCCGGCACGAAAACCGCCATCTTGACCCTATGAACCTCTCGATCGACCCCGCCCAGCGCGGCCGCCACCTGCTGGTGGTCGACGACGACGACCGGATCCGCGAGCTGCTGAAGGCCTATCTGGCCCGCGCCGGCTTCCGCGTCTCGGCGGCCAACGGCGGCGAGGCCGCCCGGCGGCTTCTCGGAGCCCTGGACTTCGACCTGGCGGTGCTCGACGTGATGATGCCCGGCGAGGACGGCCTGTCGCTGACTCGCTGGCTGCGCGAGCAGCGCGGGCCGTGCGGCCGCACTCCGGTGCTGATGCTGACCGCCCGCGGTGAGGCGACCGACCGCATCGAGGGCCTGAAGGTGGGCGTCGATGACTACCTGGCCAAGCCCTTCGAGCCGGAGGAGCTGCTGCTGCGGATCGAGGCCATCCTGCGCCGCAGCCAGGACCGGCCCGTCGCCGCGGGCCCGCTGTCGCTCGGCCGCTGCGTCTTCGAGCCCGACCGGGGCGAGCTTACCTGCGAAGGCGAGCCGGTGCGCCTGACCGAGGCCGAGGTCGCGCTGATGCGCGAGCTGGCGCGCAATCCGCACGAGCCGGTCGACCGCCTGGTCCTGGCGCGCGGCGCGAGCGACCCCTCCGGCCGCGCGGTCGACGTGCAGGTCACCCGATTGCGGCGTAAGATCGAGGAAGATCCCAAGGCGCCGCGCTACCTGCAGACGGTGCGCGGCATAGGCTACCGGCTGGTCCCCGACTGATGGACGCGCTCAGGCATCTCGGCCGGCTGTTCGGCGTCTGGTTCCGACGGCAGATGCCCAAGACGCTGTTCGGCCGCTCGCTGCTGATCATCGTCCTGCCGATCGCGGTGATGCAGATCGCCGTCACCTACGTCTTCTTCGACGCCCACTGGCAGACGGTGACCTCGCGGCTGTCCGAGGGCCTGGCCGGCGACGTCGCCTGGGCCGTCGAGAGCTATCAGGACGATCCCAGCCCCGAGGCCTTCGCCAAGCTCGCGCGGCGGGCGGAGGATTCCATGGGCCTCTCCGTCGCCCTGCAGAAGGGCAAGAAGCTGCCCGTCAACCGCCGCTACTCCTTTTTCGCCCCGATCGACCGGTCGATGCAGCGCGCGCTCAGCGACCGGCTGGACCAGCCCTTCTGGTTCGACACCACCCGCTACCCGGCCTATGTCGACATCCGCGTGGCGGTGAAGGGCGGGGTGATGCGGGTGCTGGCCCCGCGCGACCGGGCCTTCGCCACCAACGGCCACATCTTCGTGCTGTGGATGACGGTGGCGACCGTGCTGCTGACCACGACGGCGCTGCTGTTCATCCGCAACCAGGTGCGCGCCATCGAGCGGCTGGCCAACGCCGCCGAAGCCTTCGGCCGGGGCGCGGACGTGCCGGCCTTCAAGCCGCACGGGGCGCGGGAGGTGCGCCGCGCCGCCGCCGCCTTCCTCGACATGCGCGGGCGTATCCAGCGCCACATCGACCAGCGCACCACCCTGCTGGCCTCGGTGAGCCACGACCTGCGCACCCCGCTGACCCGCCTGAAGCTGGCGCTGGCGCTGGCCGAGCCCTCCAAGGCGCATGCGGACATGAAGCGCGACCTCGCCGAGATGGAGCACATGATCGACGAGTACCTCGCCTTCGCCCG
>CBJNAS010000605.1:0-1850 GCA_966434565.1 uncultured Phenylobacterium sp. | reverse complement strand
TCGACGATGACGACCTCGCCGCGCGCCACCAGGCGGTTGTTCACATAGATGTCGATGGCCTCGCCGACCTTGCGGTCGAGCTCCAGCACGCTGCCTTGGCTGAGCTGCAGCAGCTGGGCCACCGACAGGTGCGCCCGGCCGAGCACGGCGGAGATGTTCACCGGCACGTCGAAGACCGGGGCGAGATCGCCGGCGATCTTCGCCTCCTCGTGCGGCGGCTCGGGCAGGCCGCCGTCGCCGAATTCGTCCAGTCGCAGATCGTTGTCGGACATTTCAGAGTTCCGCCATGAGGTCAGCCTTCGTCGCCGGGTATCAAGGCCTCGCCGTGCAGGCCCTCGGCGGCCAGCGCCGCCTGCAGGGCCGCGATCACCCGTCCGGCCGCCTGGGCCGGATCGAAGCTCGCCGAGCCGTCGCCGAAATCGAGGGTGAAGGCGTGCTGGCCCATTGCGCGATCGGCGCGGACCTGGATCGCGCCCGCGTAGCCCACCCGGTTCGCCATCTCGTCGAGCAGCTCCTGCAGGCGCGGGGCGAGGTCGGGCGCGGCGGCGACGATCAGGCGAGGCGTGGCCTCGATCTCCCGCGCCAGGGCCTCGAAGGCGGCGTGCGCCGGCGCCTCGGGGAAGCGGTCCAGGGCCGCGCCGGCGATCGCCCGGCCGCAGGCCAGCGCCAGCTCCGCGGAGCCGATGCGGTGCTGGTGGGCCACGTTGGCGAGCGCCGGAAGCGCATGGGCGCAGGCCCGCGCGATCTCCGAGAGCGCCGCCATCTGCTGGGCGGTGATGCTGGTGATCGCCGCCCGCTCGCCCTCGGCGCGCGCCTGGGCGCGGATCTCCTCCACCTCCTCGGGGGTGAAGCTGCGCTTGGGGCGCGGCGCGACGTAGGCGATCTCGCCGGCGGCGTCGAATTCGGTGTCGAAGGCGAATTTCTGGGGCGCGCTCGTCATCAGTACACCAGCTCATCGCCGTCGTTGGAGCCGGCCAGCATGATCTCGCCCTTGGCGGCGAGGTCCTTGGCCACCTGGACCATGGCCATCTGCGCCTGGTCGACGTCGCGCAGCCGTACGGGGCCCATGCTCTCCATGTCCTCGCGCATGATCTTGGCCGCGCGCTCGCTCATGTTGGAGAAGAACATCTCGCGCAGGGCGTCCGAGGCGCCCTTCAGCGCCAGCCCGAGCTGGTCCTTTTCGACGGCGCGCAGCAGGGTCTGCACTCCGCCGGGATCCAGCTTGCCGAGGTCCTCGAAGACGAACATCAGCGCGCGGATCCGCTCGGCGGACTCGCGGTTGCGCTCCTCGAGCGCGGTGATGAAGCGGGCCTCGGTCTGCCGGTCGAACGAGTTGAAGATATCGGCCATCAGCTCGTGGCTGTCGCGCTTCGAGGTGCGGGCCAGGTTCGACATGAACTCGGTGCGCAGCGTCTGCTCGATTTTGTCGAGGATCTCCCGCTGCACCGGCTCCATGCGCAGCATGCGGGTCACGCACTCGAGCGCGAAGTCCTCGGGCAGCGCCGCCAGCACCCGGGCGGCGTGCTCGGAGCGGATCTTCGACAGCACCACCGCGACCGTCTGCGGGTATTCGTTCTTCAGATAGTTGGCGAGCACGGCCTCGTTCACGTTGCCGAGCTTGTCCCACATGGTGCGACCCGCGGGGCCGCGGATCTCCTCCATCAGCTGGTCGACCTTCTCCGGCGGCATGATCGCCTGGAGCAGCTTCTGGGTCTGCTCGAACGAGCCCATGATCGCGCCCGCCCCGGACATGCCGGAGACGAACTCCACCAGCAGCTCCTCCACGACCGCGGAGTGCACCGTGCCCAGGCTGGCCATGGCCTGGGAGATCTCCTTGATCTCCTCCTCGT
>CBJNAS010000604.1:0-1861 GCA_966434565.1 uncultured Phenylobacterium sp. | reverse complement strand
GCGAACGCCCCTGCTCATGCTGGCAGCGCTCGCCGGCTGGCCCGCCCGGGACTCGAAAGGGGGCAGGCGACGGCAAATGGTGAAGCCTTTATGAAGGCATTGCCTGAATCGCGCAAGCCCTTTTCGCAGTGCAGCATGAGCTTTATCGCCGCAGGGGGAAATCTCCCTTCAGGATCTGCTCGCTAGAGACCAGGGCAAGTCCCACGGTGTCTCGCCGACCTTCAAAAGAGCGCCTCGACACTCATTCTATATTGCCGAACACTTTATTCCCGTTCGGCACGGCGCCCGCTGTCGTGATTTCGTAAGGAACAGAATCGCCTCGGGGAACCTTCGCCGGGACGGGGTGTTGTGCGCCGGATAGGAGCTGACATATGCAGAAGACCGTCCTGATCCTCGCCGCCGGAGGCCTGGCGTTCAGCCTGGCGGCCTGCGGCCACAACACCGCCCAGCGCGCGGCCACCGGCGCGGTCGCCGGCGCCGTGGTCGGCGGCCCGGTCGGCGCCGTGGTCGGCGCCGGGGCCGGCACGGCCGTCAGCAAGGCGGAGGACAAAAAGGGCCACTGAGGCGAGACAACCGCGGAAAACACCGAATCCACGGAAAGCTTCGTGGATGACCCAGGCCACCGCGCCCTCCCCACCATAACCGGCTCTGCTCACCGAGCGGCTGTCGGCCGGTCAGTCGGTTGATCCCGTGTCGTCCGTGTTTTCCGGGGTTGCCCGCGCCCCCTAGCGCCCCGCCCCGCGCAGGCCTAACTTGCCGTTCATGGCTCGTTCCCCAGGCTCGCGCGCGCAAGGCGGCGTCGCGGACATGTCCGCGGCCTTCGACTACGACGAAAACACCATGCCCCTTCTCTGGAAGCCGCACCGTCCGGCGCGGCCCCAGAAGTCCGAGGGCGGCCGGCGCTTCAAGCTGGTTTCCGACTACGCCCCGGCGGGTGACCAGCCCACCGCCATCGCCGAGCTGACCGCCGGCGCCGAGGCCGGCGAGCACGACCAGGTGCTGCTGGGCGTCACCGGCTCCGGCAAGACCTTCACCATGGCCAAGGTGATCGAGGAGACCCAGCGCCCGGCGCTGATCCTGGCCCCCAACAAGACCCTCGCCGCCCAGCTCTATTCCGAGTTCAAGAGCTTCTTCCCGGAGAACGCGGTCGAGTTCTTCGTCTCCTACTACGACTATTATCAGCCGGAGGCGTACGTCCCGCGCACCGACACCTACATCGAGAAGGACAGCTCCATCAACGAGCAGATCGACCGGATGCGCCACTCGGCCACCCGCGCGATCCTTGAGCGCGACGACGTGATCGTCGTGG
Organism: uncultured Phenylobacterium sp.; assembly: GCA_966434565.1. Taxonomy (GTDB): domain Bacteria; phylum Pseudomonadota; class Alphaproteobacteria; order Caulobacterales; family Caulobacteraceae; genus Phenylobacterium. The sequence continues at coordinate 552 of CBJNAS010000604.1, read as the reverse complement.
CCTCGGTCAGCTGCATCTACGGCATCGGCTCGGTCGAGACCTACACGGCCATGACCTTCCAGCTCACCCCCGGCGAGCGGATCGACGAGAAGAAGCTGATGGGCGACCTGGTGGCCCTGCAGTACCGGCGCAACGACCAGGCCTTCGAGCGCGGCGCCTTCCGCCGGCGCGGCGACACCCTGGAGATCTTCCCCGCCCACTACGAGGACCGCGCCTGGCGCATCTCGCTGTTCGGCGACGAGATCGAGGCGATCAGCGAGTTCGACCCGCTGACCGGCAAGAAGACCGCCGACCTTGAGGGCGTGAAGATCTACGCCAACAGCCACTACGTCACGCCCCGGCCCACGCTCCGCCAGGCGATCAACCTGATCAAGGCCGAGCTCAAGGACCGGCTCGACTGGCTGGTCGCCAATGGCAAGCTGCTGGAGGCCCAGCGTCTGGAGCAGCGCACCACCTTCGACATCGAGATGATCGAGGCCACGGGCTCCTGCGCCGGCATCGAGAACTACAGCCGCTATCTCACCGGCCGCCGGCCCGGCGAGCCGCCGCCGA
>CBJNAS010000603.1:0-1861 GCA_966434565.1 uncultured Phenylobacterium sp. | reverse complement strand
GGGTAAGCGGCGCCGCGAGCACACGGAGCGGCTCGCGTTTGGGCGAGGTTTAGGTCAGGCTGCGACGGCGATGGGCTTCGGCGCGTAGGCCCAGGGCAAGAGCTCGTCGAGGCGGCTCTGCAGATGGCCGTTGATCAGCCTGGTGATGACATCCTCGATGTAGGCCTGGGGCTCGACGTCGATGAGCTTGCAGGTGGCGATGAGCGACGCCAGCACCGCCCAGTGTTCCGCCCCGCCCTCGCTTCCCGCGAAGAGGCTGTTCTTCCGCGTCAGGGCCAGTGGTCGGATGGCGCGTTCGACGGTGTTGTTGTCGAGCTCGATGCGGCCGTCGTCGACGAAGCGGATCAGGCCCTCCCAGTGGGTCAGGACGTAGCGGATCGCCTTGGCCAGATCGCTCTTCTGGCTGATCAGCGCGAGGCGGGCGCTCAGCCAGGTGTTCAGATCGGCCAAGATCGGCGCGCTCTTCGCCTGACGCACGGCCCGGCGGTCCTCCGCCGATCGGCCGCGGATCTCGTCCTCGACGGCGTAGAGCTGTTGGATGCGGGCGATCGCCTCGGCGGCGATGGGTGTTTTCGTCGGCTTCTTCTCGTCGAGCAGCTTGTGGAAGTAGCGGCGCGCGTGCGTCCAGCAGAAGGCGAGCTCGACCGCGCCGCCCTTGGCCAGGGCCTTGTAGGCGCTGTAGCCGTCGGTCTGCAGCACGCCGCGGTAGCCGGCCAGATGCTGCGCCGGCGACGAGGTCGCCCGATCACCGGCGTAGACGAAGGCCACGCCCGGCGGCGCGGGGCCGCCCCAGGGGCGGTCGTCGCGCGCATAGGCCCATAGCTGCCCGAGCTTGGTGCGGCCTCGTCCGGGGTCCAGCACCGGCGCCCGGGTCTCGTCGGCGAAGAGCTTTCCCGAGGCCTTCAGCTTCTCGAGCAGGCGGGCGTGCAGCGGCTTCAGCAGCTCGGCTGCGGTCCCGGTCCAGTGCGCCAGGGTCGAGCGATCGAGCACGACGCCGCGGCGGGCGTACATCTGGGCCTGGCGATAGAGCGGGGTATGGTCGGCGTACTTGGCGACCACGACGTGGGCGATGGTGGCTTCGGTCGGCAGGCCGCCCTCGATCAGGCGCGTCGGCGCCGGGGCCTGCACCACCACTTCCTCACAAGCGCGGCAGCCGTACTTGGGCCGGCGGATCACCAAGGCGCGGAAGGTCGCCGGGATCACGTCCAGCCGCTCGGCGACGTCTTCGCCGATCCGGTGCAGGGCGCCGGCGCAGCAGGGACAGGTCTTGTCCTCGATGTCGATCAGCTGTTCGACGCGCTGCAGATGGGCTGGCAGCGATCCGCGGTTGGCCCGCCGCTTGGCGGCCGTCGCCGCCTTCTCGGTCGGGGTCGACAGGCGCAGCTCAGCGCTGGCCAGCTCCTGCTCGAGCTCCTCCAGCGCCAGCGCGAGCTGATCGGGATCCAGCTTCTCCGAGCGGGCGCCGAAGGTGGTTCGCTGGAGGTCCCGGATGATCCGGCTCAGCCGCGCGATCTCCTCGTGGTCGGCGGCCCGGGCGTCCTCGTGGGCGGCGATCTTCTGGTCGCGCTCGGCGAGCTCGGCGGCATGACGCGCGCGCTCGGCCTGGAGCAGGTCCCAGAGCGCCTCGGCGTCCATGTCGCGCGGCAGTTCCACGGGCGAAGTAGACCACAGCGCAGTCCCTCTGAGGCGCCCCCGCGTGCGCCCTGAGTCATCTCGCCGCAGTCGTCAGGACACTTCCTGCGGCGTCCGCGTCCGCCGCGGCGCCATGACCCGCGTCCACTCCATTCCGGCGACGAGGGCCGACAGCTGCACCGCGCTCAGCCGCATGACGCCGTCGGTGATCTGCGGCCAGCGGAAGCCG
>CBJNAS010000602.1:0-1864 GCA_966434565.1 uncultured Phenylobacterium sp. | reverse complement strand
TGTTGGTTCCTTCCCCCACCCCCCCCCCCCACCCCTCGACACCGCCCACCGGTCCTCTTGTCCTTTTTCCCCGTTCCCTCGAGGAGATGCTGGCCGGCGTGGCCGCCGACGGCGCGGTGACCGTCGAGGGCCACTATGTGGGCCGCCTGACCGGCGTGCGCTTCGAGGCCGCCCAGGGCTCGTCCGTGCTGGAGGAAAAGGCGCTCAGGGCCGCCGCCACCCACGCCGTGGGCCCGGAGATCGCGCGCCGGCTGGGCCGGCTCGCCGCCGAGCCCGACGAGGCCTTCTCGGTCACGCCCGACGGCGTGGTGCTGTGGCGCGGAGAGGCGGCCGCCGCGCTGGCCGGCGGCCAGCCGTTCACGCCGAGGGTGCGGCTGTTCGGCGAGCTCGGCCATGACGCGGCGCGCCAGCGCGCCGCCCGCCGGCTGGAGGCCTTTGTGGCGAGCGAGGCGGCGCGCCGACTCGCCTCGCTACGGCGGCTGGAGGCCGCGGTCGAGGAAGGCCGGCTGCGCGGGCTGGCGCGCGGCGTCGCCTATCGGCTGATCGAAGCCGGCGGCGTGCTCGACCGCGGGGAGGTGCGCAACGAGATCCACGCGCTGAGCCAGGTCGAGCGCCGCGCCTTGCGCGGCCTGGGCGTGCGGGTGGGCGCCTTCTCCGTCTGGCTGCCCGGCATGCTGAAACCGCACGCCCGAGCGCTGACCCAGGCGCTGGCGCTGCGCGAGGCGCCCGACTGGCGCCCCTCGCCTTCGGCGCTGAGCCGCCTGCCGCAGCCCAGGCCCACCGCCCGGGCGCTCTCGGCCTACGGCCTGCGCGCGGTGGGCGGCTACGCTGCGCCGGTCGACCAGCTGGAGCGGGTGGACGAGCTGCTTCGCGGCGGCGCCCGGCAAGGCGGCGGCGTGGTGCTGTCCGACCAGGCCCGCGAGGAGCTGGGCTGGAGCGAGGCCGAGGCGAACGACATCCTGCGTGGCCTGGGCTTCGCGCCCGCCAACCGGCCCAAGGCCGGCGAGCCTGTCGCCTGGCGCCGCCGCGGCGAGCGGCCGGCCGACCGGCCCGAGCGGAGCGCGCCGCGCCCGCATTCGCCCTTCGCCGCCCTGGCCGCCCTGCAGACCGCGCCGGGTCCAGCAACGCCCGCGCGACGGCCGCGCCGGCGGCGCAAGCCCAAGGCGGCGCGCGGGTGAGCGACTCGGCAAGAACGCGCCACTACCCTCCCCTTCATGGGACTGCCGGATTCACACGTCTGCGCCGAACGCCCCCTCCGTCACCCGCCCTGCGGCGGGAGCCACCTCCCCCGCTGCGCGGTGGAGGAACCGGAGCGCCAAGATGCTCCCCCGCGCAGCGGGGGAGCTGTCGCCGAAGGCGACTGAGGGGGCGTTCACGCCCTCGAGCCGGGTTGTGGGAATGCCGTAGCCTTCATGGGGAGGGAAAGGTCCTCCCATGACCGAGGACACCTGCCGGGTCGATGTCTGGCTGTGGCGCGCGCGGTTCTTCAAGACCCGCTCCATGGCCGCCCGCTACGTCGAGGACGGCCGCGTGCGCCTCACCCGCGGCGGTCACGAGACCCGGCTCGACAAGTCCTCGCGCAGCGTCAAGGTCGGCGACCAGCTGGTCTTCGCCCTGGGCGGCCGGCTGATCGCGGTGACGGTGGAAGCCATGGGCGAGCGGCGCGGCCCGGCGCCGGAGGCCCGCACGCTCTATTCCGCCTGGCGCGACGCCCCATCCGGCTAGCTGGTGATCGGCGCCATTGACAACGCCCCGCGCGCCCGTGAAAAACCGCGCCACCCCTGCGGGGGGGAGCCGGAGTCTTTAAGAGCGCGCCATGACCTACATCGTGATGGATCCCTGCATCAAATGTAAGTTCATGGAC
>CBJNAS010000601.1:0-1867 GCA_966434565.1 uncultured Phenylobacterium sp. | reverse complement strand
CCCGCCACGGCCGCGCCTTCGCCGTCGGCAAGTAAGCACGTGGGCAGTTGCTCCGTCGCCGTCGATGGCCTCATCGAGCCGCAACGCCGCCCCTCGCGTCACGCTGACGCCCAACCCCGCCCGCCGGTTGGCGCCCGGCGCGACGCGCGCTAGACCGTTGGCCCGTGAGGGCGTGGGGCGTGTCCCTCGGAGGCGAGCGCTAAGTTGAATCCCCCGGAAAAGTGGGTCGCGACGGTGGGGGTGGTGGTGCTGAGCGCCATCGCCGTGGCCGGGTTCTGCGCGGCGATCTGGGCGGCCTGGCTGTTCCACGACATGCCCGACGCCGGCGACCTCGTGGACTACCATCCGCCGACGGCCACGCGCGCCTACGCCTGGGACGGCACCTTGATCGGCGAGTTCTCGCGCGAGCGGCGGATCTTCGTGCCCTACGACAGCATCCCGCCGAAGCTGGCGCTGTCTTTCCTCGCCGCCGAGGACCACAACTTCTTCAAGCATGGCGGGGTGGACGTGAACGGCCTGGGCCGCGCGGTCGCCAAGGACGCCGTCAACTTCATGCAAGGCCGCCGCTTCGAGGGCGGCTCGACCATCACCCAGCAGGTAGCCAAGAACGTCCTGCTCAACAACGACCAGACTCTGGGCCGCAAGCTGAAGGAGGCGATGCTCGCCCACCGGCTGGAGCAGGTGCTGTCGAAGGAGCGGATCCTCGAACTCTATCTCAACGAGATCTGGCTCGGCTATCGCAGCTATGGAGTGGGGGCGGCCGCCTACAACTACTTCGGCAAGTCGATCAGCGATCTCGACCTCGCCGAATGCGCCTACCTAGCCTCGCTGCCCAAGGGGCCGGACAACTACCACCCGGTGCGCCACAAGGCTTCCGCCATCGCGCGGCGCAACTGGGTGCTGGACCAGATGGCCGAGATGGGCTGGGCGAGCCCGGCCGAGGTGGCCGCGGCCAAGCGCGAGGACCTGAAGGTCCAGCCCGAGCCCACCCGCGCCAAGTACCGCGACGCCGACTACTTCGTCGAAGAGGTGCGCCGGCGCGGCCTGGCCACCCTGGGCGAGCGGCTGAACGAGGGCGGCTACTACATGCGCACCACGCTCGATCCGCGCATGCAGAGCGCGGCGCGCACGGCGCTGATGGACGGGCTGGAGACCTATGACCATCGCCACGGCTGGCGCGGGGCCTGGGGCCATGTGACCACGCTCGGCGGCTGGGAGGCCATCGCCAGGAAGACCGCCGTGCCGTCGGAGCGCCGCACCTGGCGCGCCGCCGTCGTCACCGACGTGGGCGGCGGGGTGGTGCAGGTCCGGACGATCGACGGCGCGAGCGGCGCCCTGGCGGCCGAGGACGTCGCATGGGCGCGGCGTGGCAAGGGGATCGGCGTCGGCGACCTGATCTTCGTCGCCCCGGATGACAAGACGCCCGACGTCAAGACACTCGGTGCGACCGCGCTCAGGCTGAAGCAGATTCCCCAGGTGAACGGCGCCCTGGTGGCCATGGAGCCCTATTCGGGCCGGGTCCTGGCCATGGTCGGCGGCTATTCCTTCTCGCTGTCGAACTTCAACCGCGCCACCCAAGCGCTGCGCCAGCCCGGCTCCTCCTTCAAGCCGATCGTCTATGCGACCGCTCTGGAGAACGGCTACACCCCGGCCAGCGTGGTGATGGATTCGCCGATCACCCTGCCGGGAGCCAACGGCGAGGCCTGGACCCCGGAGAACTACGAGGGCAAGTACTACGGCCCGCTGCAGTTCCGCAAAGGCCTGGAGCTGTCGCGCAACACCATGACGGTGCGCATCGCCCAGGGCGTCGGCATGCGCAAGATCGCCGCCAACGCCGAGAAGCTGGACGTCACCAAGCACATGGACC
>CBJNAS010000600.1:0-1881 GCA_966434565.1 uncultured Phenylobacterium sp. | reverse complement strand
TGAGGAACACGGACCCGCGCTCATCTCTTGAGAAGCGCCGCCCCCAGCTTGCCGCCGACCTCTTCATCCTAATTTCCTCCCAACGGTGCGCCGCATTCGGACGCTCCTAACCACAATAGGGTACCAAAAACCCGTCGGCGAGCGTACTACCCGGCGGGTAGGTATTCGGGTAGATTGGGCCCCCGGTCAATACGACGTCACGGTGATCCGCTTGCCGTTGACCGCCTCGTCGTAGGCCGTCGACATGTACGTAACTTCGATATCGCGATCGTGGCCGGGGTCCGCGATCATGCTGAGCAGGTTGCCCTGGGGGTCGGACATTTCGACGACCGCGCCCATGTCGTCGTCGACGGTGTACCGTCGTGTGACCACCGGCGGCGCGTACGAGCCGGGTGCCCACGATGACGCCGTCGGCACCGGCGTCGGCCGCAGTGGCCGCGTGCTCCGGGGTCGAGATGCCAAACCCCACGGCGACCGGCACGCGGGTGTGGGCGGCGGCCCGTGAGATCACGGTCGCCAGGCCGGCGGCCACCTCGCCGCGCTCTCCGGTGGTCCCGGTCAGCGACACCGTGTAGACAAAGCCGCTGGCGCCGGCGCCGATCCGCTCCAGGCGTTCCGCGGGCGTGGTGGGCGCCACCAGGGGCACGAGGGCCAGCCCGCGTGCGGCACAGGCGGGGCGTACCTCGGTGGCCTCCTCCAGCGGCAGATCGGGGACGATCAGCCCGCTGACGCGCGCACCGAGAAGCGCGTCGAGAAACCGCTCGAGCCCGCGGGAGAAGATCTGGTTGGCGTAGCACATGAGCACCACCGGCACGCGGGCGGCGATGTCGCGCGCCACGTCGAGGACCGCGGGAAGCGTGGCGGGCGGGGTCGCATTCAGCGCCGCGGTAGCGGCGGCGTGGATCACCGGCCCGTCGGCGAGCGGGTCGGAGAACGGCACGCCCAGCTCGACCAGGTCAGCCCCGCCGTCGGCGTAGGCCGTGCCGATCGCCCGCGAGGTCTCCAAGTCCGGGTAGCCGCCCATCAGGTAGGGCATGAGCGCCGCACGGCGCCCGTTGGCGCGGGCCCGGGCGAACGCCTCGGCGATCATCTCGATTCCCGTGGGCGCGCCCATCACCGTGACACGATCCGCACCCGCCCCGGTGGTCATCAGCGCTCCCGCAGCGCCTGCAGCGCCTCGGCCAGGTCCTTGTCGCCGCGGCCCGACAGGCAGATGAGATCGAGCTCGGAGTCAGGGTTGGCCAGCGCCCAGGCGATGGCATGCGAGCTCTCCAGCGCCGGGATGATCCCCTCCAGCCGTGCGGTGCGCTCGAAGGCGGCGAGGGCCTCGGCGTCGGTGATGGCCAGATAGCGGGCGCGCCCCTGATCGCGCAGCCACGCGTGCTCGGGGCCGGAGCCGGGGTAATCCAATCCGGCTGAGATCGAGTGGGCCTCGAGGATCTGCCCGTCCTCGTCCTGCATGATCGCCGAGAAGGCGCCGTGCAGGATGCCCGGCAGCCCGGCGGCGGTGAGCGGGGCGCCGTGGCGCCCGGTCTCGATCCCCTCCCCCGCCGCCTCGACGCCGATCAGGCGTACGTCGGCGTCGGCGACGAAGGGGATGAACACCCCGCTCGAGTTCGAGCCGCCCCCGACGCAAGCGATCACCCAGTCCGGGAGGCGCCCCGCGGCCTGGAGGATCTGGGCGCGGGCCTCGTCGCCGATGATGCGCTGCAGATCGCGCACCATCGCCGGGTACGGCGCCGGCCCGACGCAGGAGCCGATGATGTAGTGCGTGGTCTCGACGTTGGTGACCCAGTCGCGAATGGCCGCCGAGACCGCCTCCTTGAGCGTGCGGGCGCCATCCTCGACGGGTTCCACGCGCGCGCCGAGCAGGCCCATCCG
>CBJNAS010000599.1:0-1888 GCA_966434565.1 uncultured Phenylobacterium sp. | reverse complement strand
AGTTCTACGCCGCGCACGAGGGCCTGGTGCTCCCGTACGAGTCGGCGCTGACCCGGATCGATTCGCGCACCGGCAAGCCCTACGCCACCAGCGGCCACTATGTCTGGATCGGCGAGCGCACCCGGGACCTGGACGGCGCGCACGTCGAGTACTTCAGCCGGATCAGCAACCCGATCGGGATCAAGCTCGGCCCGAAGACCAGCCCCGACGACGCCCTGGCGTACCTGGACCGGCTGGACCCGGACCGCGAGCCCGGCCGTCTGTCGTTCATCGTGCGCATGGGCGCCGGGAACGTGCGCGAGAAGCTGCCGGCGCTGGTGGAGAAGGTCCGCGGCGAGGGCCACCAGGTGGCCTGGATCTGCGACCCGATGCACGGCAACACCTTCGAGGCGCCCTCGGGCCACAAGACCCGCCGCTTCGACGACGTGCTCGACGAGGTCAAGGGCTTCTTCGAGGTGCACCACGGCCTCGGCTCGCACCCCGGCGGCATCCACGTCGAGCTCACCGGCGAAGACGTCACCGAGTGCGTCGGCGGCGGCGAGGAGATCGCGTTCGACGCCCTGCACCAGCGCTATGAGACGCTCTGCGACCCCCGGCTGAACCGCAGCCAGTCGCTCGACTTGGCGTTCCTCGTCGCGGAGATGCTGCGCGCCCGCCGCTGAAACCACGCCAGTGGCTCCCGTCCCGGTACCGCCGGGGCGGGAGCGATACGTTTCACCCCATGGCGACCCTTGATCTTCACCACCCGATCGACCTCCGCAGCGACACCGTCACCAAGCCCTCGCAGCCGATGCGCGAGGCGATGGCGGCCGCCGAGGTGGGCGACGACCAATACGGCGAGGACCCGACCGTCCGGCGGCTGGAGGAGGCCGTCGCGGCCCTGTTCGGGTTCGGGGACGCGATGTTCGTCCCGACCGGGATCATGGCCAACCACATCGGGATCCGCCTGCAGGTGGGTCCCGGCGAGGAGCTGATCTGTGACGCCGACGCGCACATCGTCGCGCACGAGAACGGCGGTCTGGCGGCGCACGCCGGGATCCAGACCCGCACCCTGCCCTCGGCGCGCGGGCTGCTGGACCCCGACGCCCTCGCCGCGATGATCCGCGTCGGCGACCGCTATACGGTTGGTACCCGCGCGCTGGAGGTGGAGAACACCCACAACCGGGGCGGCGGCGCGGTCTACCCCATCGAGACCCTGCGGCGTATCAGGGCCCTGGCCGATTCCGCGGGCCTCGGCCTGCATCTGGACGGCGCGCGCATCTGGAACGCCCACGCGGCCAGCGGCGTCCCGTTGAAGGACTACGGCGCGATCGCGCACACCATGTCGGTATGCATGTCCAAGGGCTTGGGCGCCCCGGCCGGTTCGCTGGTGCTGCTGCCGCCCGGGCGCTCGGAGCAGGCCCGGTCGCTGCGCCGCCGCCTCGGCGGCTCGATGCGCCAGGCCGGAATCCTCGCCGCCGGCGCCCAGTACGCCCTCGACCACAACCTCGATCGGCTTTCGCAGGACCACGACAACGCCCGGCGTCTCGCGGCGGCCCTCCGGTCGGCCGGCGCCTCGGTCCGGGAACCCGAGACGAACATCGTCTTGATCGATGTGGACGACGCCCCGGCCGTCGCAAAGGAATGTTTCGCCAAGGGTGTGCGCATCTCCGCCTTCGGGCCGAAACTGCTGCGGATCGTGACGCATCTGGACGTGTCGGCTCAGGACTGTGACACCGCCGCCGACGTGGTTTCCTCCGTCTTGATGCAATCCCCTGAGAGGGGCTAGGGTCGGGCCCGGCTAAGCCGGTTGTCGCAAGCGAGCGAGCAAGGTGGGGAGAAGCCCGATGGGCTGGATGAGCAAGCTGTTCGGTTCCGAGGAGGAAGTCGGCCCGGAGGAGGCGCACCG
>CBJNAS010000598.1:0-1892 GCA_966434565.1 uncultured Phenylobacterium sp. | reverse complement strand
GAACTCGATGCGGGCGGCCGCCATCGGCGCCTCGCCCGGCGGCGGGGAGGGCTCGTGCGTATGCCACCAGAGCGGCGCGCGGGCGCCGGGATCCTCGGCCAGCAGCGAGTGCAGCAGTGTGGTGCCGGTGCGCGCGAAGCCGATCACGAACACCGGCCGGTCGATCTTCTCCTCGGCGATGCCGGGCAGGCGGGCGCGGTCGCCGGCGAGGCGCAGGCGCGTCGCCAGGATCTTGCGCAGCTGCAGCTCGACCTCGCTCTTGCGCTCGCGGGTGAGGGGAGGCTGGTCGTTGAGCCAGTCGACCAGACGGCCGACGCGGCGGTGCAGCTTGGGGTCGAGGGGCGCGAAATTGCCGCTCACATAGCGCGCGCCGCCGACCAGATCGTCGAGCGAAATCGGCGGCGCCGCATCCGCCGCGTCTCGCGCCACGGCCAGAGGTGAGCGCATGGGTTCCCTCCCGCGTCGTCGTTGACTGGACAATACTTTACTTGGTGTCACACTTTCCGGCTAGCCATTCTCGCATATAGGCAGGAAATTAATGCAGTGGCGCGGCGGAAGCGCCGAAACCGCATCTTTAGGCGAACGATCGTACGATCGTGGCGAGACACGAGGGAGCGAAAAATGAGCTGGAGCGAGGCGGATCTGGCGCTGCTGGAGGACGGCTTCCTGGTTCCCGACAACCCGCTCGCGACGCGTGACCAGCGCGATCTCGAACGCCTCGCCGTCAGCCTCTTCAACACCCAGGAGCTCGCCGCCGCCCGCGCCCGGGTGGCCCTGCACTGGCTCGGCAAGATGAAGACCCGATTCAGCGAGGAGCAGATGACCAGCTTCGACCAGGCGGTCGCGCGGTTCGTCTTCCATTGCTGCCTCAACGCCGCCAACAGCGACGCCGGGCGGCCGAAGGTGCTGAAGGTCGAAGGCGAGCGGCACCACTGGTTCGGCATGGACGTGCCCGGCGCCGAGCGCGGCGGCAACAACGCCGACAACGCCTATCGCATCCTGCCGGTAGACGGCGTGGGTCGGTTCGAGGTGCTCGGGCGCATGGGCGCCCATCCCCCTGCCGACGTCACCTTCACGCTGATCGCCGGCTCCGCGATGAGCAACACCATCCAGACTCTCGAGTGGCGCGATGTCGTGAAGGAGGAGGGGGGATTCTTCCGCCTGACGGTCGACCCGGATCCCGCGAACGGCCGAGCCAATCACCTTCAGAGCCGTCCTGACGCGAGCTATGTCTTCGTGCGCGACACGCTCGGCGACTGGGAGACGCAGCGGGCCAACCGGCTCGCGGTCCGGCGCCTGGACCGCGGACCGCCGCCGCCGAGCCATGACGAGCTGATCGCCCGCGCGGCTGCGTATGCGGACGCCGACATGGCCTATTACTGGGACATGTGCATGGGCCAGTCCTACGGCTTCCCGGTCAACGTCGTGCCGCCGGTGCGCAACACAGCGCAGTTCGGCGGCCTCGTCTCGCAGAGCGGTTCGACGGGGCACTATCGCATCGCCGACGACGAGGCGCTGGTGATCACGGCCACCGCGGGCAGCGCGCCCTACATGTCGTTCATGGTGCATGATCCGTGGTGGTGCACCCTGCCGTTCGCGCCGCGCACCGCCAGCCTCAACCTCGCGCAGGTCGTCCGCGACGCCGATGGCGCCGTGACTTTCGTGGTCAGCCCCACAGATCCGGGCGTCCACAACTGGATCGACACCGGCGGCGTGCATGAGGGAATCTTCTATTTCCGCTGGCAGGGCCTGCCGCCGGTCGACCCGGAGCCGCCCGAGATCAGGAGCTACAGACTGGTCAAGTTGGCCGATCTGCGCGAAGCCCTCCCGGCGGGCGCGCGCTCCGTGACGGCCGACGAGCGCGCCGCGCAACAGGCGGCGCGTGCCCGCGA
>CBJNAS010000597.1:0-1892 GCA_966434565.1 uncultured Phenylobacterium sp. | reverse complement strand
GACGTCATCATCCCGGCGCAGTTCGCCACGCCGGCGCAGATCAACTTCATGGCCAAGCACGCCCGCGGCCTGATCTGCCTGTCGATCACAGCCGAGCGGGCGCGCCAGCTGCGCCTGCCGCCGATGGCCTCGGAGAACCAGTCCGGCCATGGCACCGCCTTCACCGTCTCCGTCGAGGCGAGAGAGGGCGTGACCACCGGCATCTCCGCGCATGACCGGGCGCACACCGTGGCCGTCGCGGTTGACCCGACCAAGGGCGCCGACGACCTGGTCTCGCCGGGCCACGTCTTCCCCTTGGTGGCCAAGGACGGCGGCGTGCTGGTGCGCGCCGGCCACACCGAGGCCGCGGTGGACATCTCCCGCCTGGCCGGCCTGATCCCGGCCGGCGTGATCTGCGAGATCATGAAGGATGACGGGGCCATGGCGCGGCTGCCGGACCTCGTCGCCTTCGCCCAGCTGCACGGCCTGAAGATCGGCACCATCGCCGACCTGATCGCCTATCGCCGCCGCACCGAGCGCCAGGTGGAGCGGGTGATCGAGACGCCCTTCGACAGTGTCTACGGCGGACGCTTCCGCATGCTCGTCTACCGCAATGTGATCGACCGCACCGAGCACGTCGTGCTCACCAAGGGCAAGATCGAGCCGGACAAGCCCACCCTGGTGCGCATGCACAGGGTCGACATGGCCGCCGACATGCTGGGCCATGTGGAATCCCGCCAGGACCTGGTTCCCCGGGCCCTGAACGCCATCGGGGGCTTCGATGGCGCGGGCGTGGCGGTGTTCATCCGCAGCTCCAACCCCGACCACATCTCGCAGCGCTACAGCCAGGGCGACCAGCCCACGCCGCATGACGTCATCCAGCGGGACTACGGCATCGGCGCTCAAATCCTGCTGGACCTCGGCGTGCGCGACATCATCCTGCTGAGCGGCACGCCGGCCACCCTGCGCCTGCCGGGCTCGGGCGGCTACGGCATCCGCATCCTGGAGCAGCGCGGCCTTTAGCGGAGCAACGTTTCCCCGGCGCAGCGCATTGCGCCGGCATGAACGCGCTGCGCATCGGCTGCTCGGGCTGGACCTACAAGGACTGGAAAGGCCCCTTTTATCCGCCACAGCTGAAGGACCGCGAGCGGCTCGAGTACTACGCGACCCGCTTCGACACCGCCGAGATCAACGCCAGCTTCTACCGCCTGCCGTCCGAGGCGATGGTGCGGGGCTGGGGCGAGCGCGCGCCGGAGGGCTTCGTCTTCGCCTGGAAGGTCAGCCGCTTCATCACGCACAACAAGAAGCTCCGCGACTGCGCGGATCCGGTGAAGCTGGTGTTCGGCCGCATGGGACCGCTCGGGCCGCGTGAGGGGCCGGCGCTCATCCAGCTTCCACCGCAGCTCAGGCGGGACGACGATCGGCTGGCGGCGTTCCTGGCCTTGCTGCCGAACGGCAAGCGACACGCGGTCGAGTTCCGCCACGACAGCTGGTACGCACCCGCTGTCTTTCGCCTGCTCGCCGACTTCGACGCGGCGCTCTGCATCTCCGACCACCATTCAGCGCCCGCGCCCTGGGAGGTCACCGCCTCCTGGGTCTATCTGCGCGGGCACGGGCCCGGCGGCCGCTATTTCGGCCGCTACGCCGAGGCCGAGCTGGCCAACTGGGCGACGCGGATCGCCAACTGGCGGGCGCAGGGACGCGACGTCTACGCCTATTTCGACAACGACGTGAAGAGCGCCGCGCCGTTCGACGCCCTGGCGCTGAAGCGGCTGCTGGGGTTCAAGGAGGCGCAGACCCTGTCCCTATCCGCTCATTTCCCTTGATCCAGCCCGCCCGGGGGCGTTACCGCCTCCGGCCATGTTGCAAGGTCTCTCCCACCGGGCCCGCGAGGCGAAGAGCTGGCCCTTCGA
>CBJNAS010000596.1:0-1898 GCA_966434565.1 uncultured Phenylobacterium sp. | reverse complement strand
GGAGAAACCAAAGTCTTCTGTTACCGAAACGGACGCGCCGACGGCGCGCAGTTCATTCCTGGCGCGGCAGGCTCCGCCCGCCGCGGACCGCAACCTCAGCGCAAACACCGGCCAACGCCCAGCCTTCGGACACGCCGCGCATGGCTCCCCGAGGGGAGCAAGCGGCTTGGCCGAGGCCACCCTTGCGGGCGTTCCAGCCGCGGAAATGGTGCGCCAGGAGCTCGCGGCCGCGTTGCAGGCCTGTCCACAGATCGCACGGCTACTCCCCCCGCACGTTCTCGCGGACCCGGCCGCCGCCGGGCCTGCTGAGGCGGCGGCGATCGCCGAAGCCGCCCAGGAGCTGCTCCCCGATCCGGAGCGGAACAACGACCGGACAGCCCTTTGGGGGTGGCGCCGCCACGGGATGCGGATCGTCGCCATGCTGGCGATCGCCCTCGAAGATCCCGCCGTGAAAAACCCCTGCAGCTATTTCGGGAAGCTGGCGCTCGCGCCGCCGGGGGCGGCGCTCGACTTACGCGCCAACCTCACGCGCATCCTCCGCGCCAAGGGCGTCGGACGTGCGCCGCCTACCCCTGCTCCCAGTGCGGTTTCCCCGCCGTTGCCGTCATCCGTGCAGCCCGGGCCCGGCGCCGATCACCCGACCTGGCTGGCGATCAACACCAGGCTGCAGAAGCTCATCAAGACCGGGCCCTACGGCGCCTGGTTTGCGCGCCTCGGCTTCGCCGGCTTGGAGGCGGGTGTGCTGGCGTTGACCACGCCGAACCGCGTGTGCGCCGACAGGCTGAAGGCCGAGTTCCTGCCCGAGATCCGCCGGGCGGCCGAACTGGCCGGCTTCGACGTCGAGCGGGTCACCCTCACCGTCCGAACAGATCGGAGCCTTTCATGAGCCGAGCTTGGATCCTGGGCCTCTGTGTCGCGGCGACCGCCGCCATGGTCTCGGCTGGCCCCGCATGGGCGTGGGGCGATGAGGGCCACGAAATTATCGCGCTGATCGCCCGTGATCACCTCGCCCCGCCTGTGCGGGCCCGGGTCGACCAGCTGCTGGCGGAGGATCGGGATCCGCTCACAGCGCCGGACATGGCGGCCCGGTCGACCTGGGCGGACAGGTGGCGGTCGACACATCCGGAGACGGCGGGCTGGCACTATGTCGACCTCGAGCTCAACCGGCCGGACTTCTACGCGGCGTGCAAACGAAGCGGCGCGAGCTGCATCGTGGACAAGCTCAACCTGTTCGAATCTGAGCTGGCGAACAGCCGGCTTTCCGACTGGCAACGGGTGTTCGCGCTCAAGATGGTGCTGCATCTGGTCGGGGACCTGCATCAGCCGCTGCACGCCGCCGACTCCCACGATCGTGGCGGCAACTGCGAGCGGGTCCGCTACACATCGGCCCTGATGCGAGTCCGTCTCGGCCCGCCGAAGGTGACGAGCCTCCACGCCTATTGGGACGGCGTGCCCGTCGCGGAGATGGGACGGGATCCGCAGGCGGTGGCGACCGCCCTCGAGCGCAACATCACGCCGGCGCAGGTGTCGGCCTGGTCGCGCGGCAAGACCGAGGACTGGGCGTTGGAGAGTTTTCGGGTCGCGCGGAGCGCTGTCTACAGCTACGGCGGCCCGTTGGCCTGCGTCCCCGGCGAAGCGACGCCGCTTTCGGGCGCATATCAGAACCAGGCGAAGGCGGTCACCGCCCAGCAGCTCAGCCGGGCGGGGATCCGGCTCGCGACGGTGCTCAACCGCGCCCTCTCGGCCGGCCGCTAGCCCGTCAGATGAAGCTGGTGTCAGACGCGGCTGGCCAGGGAACTCATCGATCCTCTGGATCAGACACGCGCGTGATCGCGACGACGCGCGAGACGCAGGGCGTTCAGCTTCGGCGCCGGCGTGGCGCGTCGAGACTGCATCCA
>CBJNAS010000595.1:0-1903 GCA_966434565.1 uncultured Phenylobacterium sp. | reverse complement strand
ACCGCCTGGGAGGCGTTCTTCGACCGGCTCGATGTGACCAGGCCCGCCCCGGGCGGCGCGCCGGCGATCCTGATCATCGGCGGCGCGGGCGGCGTGGGGTCGATCGCGATCCAGATCGCCCGCCAGCGCACCAACCTGACCGTGATCGCGACCGCCTCGCGACCGGAGACGCAGGACTGGGTCCGCGCGCTCGGCGCTCATTACGTGATCGACCACAGCACGCCGCTCGCCCCGCAGGTCGAGGCGCTCGGCCTCGGCGCGCCCGTCTTCGTCTTCTCAACGACGCAGACCGCCGCCCATGTCCAGGACATCGCCGAGTTGATCGCGCCCCAGGGCCGCTTCGGCCTGATCGACGACCCGGCTGGGTTCGACATCATGCTGTTCAAGCGGAAGGCGGTCTCGATCCACCACGAGCTGATGTTCACCCGTCCGATCTACCAGACGCCGGACATGGCAGAACAGGGGCGGATCCTGAACGAGGTCAGCCGACTGGCCGATCAGGGCAGGCTGCGCACGACCCTCACCGAGCGGCTATCGCCGATCAACGCCGCCAATCTCAAGCAGGCGCATGCGCTGATCGAGAGCGGCAAGGCGCGTGGTAAGGTCGCCCTCGAAGGCTTCTGAGCCCGACCGCTCGTTTCGACGACGTCCTCCAACTCCATCCCCGAAATCCAGCGACGCATGGGCGTTCGCTTCTTCAAGGAAAGAGAGAAAAGTCATGAGCACCAAGTCCATCCCGACCGCGTCCATCAACCGCGAAGCCGCCGTCGCCCTGATCGACGCCGCTCTGGCCGCAGCCCATGAGATTGGCATCGAGGCAGCCGTCGCCGTGACAGACGCCACGGGTCATCTTCGCGCGTTCGAGCGGACCGACGGCGCGCCGTTCCTGACCGCGTCCGTGGCAGTCGACAAGGCCTGGACCTCCGCCTCGTTCGGCTTCCCGACGCACGTCTGGAACGACTACGTCACGAATGATCCCAAGGTCGCGCCGCTGGCCCATCTGCCGCGCATGGTCGCGGTCGGCGGCGGCTATCCGATCATCGAGGACGGCAAGCTGATCGGCGGCATCGGCATCTCCGGCGGCACCTATCAGCAGGATCAGGACGCCGCCGTCATAGCGCTCCGCAAGCTGGGCTTCGAAGTCGCGGACGCGTGACGAGGCAAAGGACGCACCTTCGAATCGCGTGGTCCGACGCCTCTCTTCCCCAAGCGGGATCTCCGCGGTGGCGACTTCTGGGCGACGCGGATTGGGCGCGAAGCAGACAAGCTCTAAAAGGAGATGGCGCGCGCGAAAAACGGTTGGACCCCTGAGCCGGGCTCCGGGTGCGAGCGCTTCAACATAACAGCGAACGTCGACCGCGCTGCACGCCTCCATAGCGCCATCGGCTCAACCGGGTCGTTTGCTCGCTGCTTTAGCCGCCCGGTGCCCGTGGCCAGGGAGAAGCCCTCCCGGGCCGGAGCGGCTCAGCTCAGGAGATCCCCAGCGTGCGGTGATCAGCTGATCGGGGTCCGGACCCGCTTGGGCCGCGGGCTGTTCATGCCGAGCGCAGCCTCCCGCGCCGCGGCCTCGGAGGCGTGCCGGCTGACGATCCCGCCGGTGGCCACGTCCACCACCACATATTGGGCCGGAACCCAGGACGAACGCCCCTGCCACATGTAGCGCATCCAGAAGGCCTCCTTCGGTCCTGGGACAGTCCGCCAGGATTCGATGGTCTCTCGGATCGGAATCCGCCTCGCTCGGGGCAGGCGCTCCGGCCTGATCGATAATTGGGCAATCCTGCCAGCGGCGCCGGGGACCCGCGCTGCGGCATTTGAACGCTAGGTCCCGCGCGGGGAACACACCTGGCGCGCACCTGCAGAGCGCCGCAGCCCCCGACAACCTCTGCCCCCGACAACCTCTGCC
>CBJNAS010000594.1:0-1924 GCA_966434565.1 uncultured Phenylobacterium sp. | reverse complement strand
CGATCTCTCAGGAGGTAGCGGCCGAATTCTGGATAGCGTCGAACGTTTGCCCGTAGTGGTGCTTCAGCAACTCCACAGCTCTGTCGGCATTGCGGTTCAGGCACGCATCCACGATCGCTCGATGATCCTCCAGCTCGATGCGCTCCAAGACATGTTCCAGAGCCAAAAGCCGATACCTTTCGGCGGCGTCGAAAAGCTGCTCGCTGATGCGCTCGATCCACCGGCTCCCGCATCCGCCGATCAAAGCCAGATGAAACGCCTTGTGGCGGCTTTCCCATTCGGCGTTCTCGACGTCTCCCGCCTGGCCGCGGGGAGTGCGCGAGAGGTGATGCAGCGCCAGGACGAGATTCTCCTCCCAGCGAACCTCGAAACGCTCGATCGACTCCCTGATCCCGATGCCATCGATCCAGCACCGTGTCTTGACAAGTTCCTTCAGCTCCTCGCGGCTGACCGGGGCGACGCGGAAGCCCTTCTGCTCCTCGAGCGCCACGAATCCTTCCGAGAGCAACCGATTGAGCGCTTCGCGAACCGGGCTGCTGGCGGTGTTGAAGCGTTTGCGCAACGCCTCGGCGCGTATCTTCTCGCCGGGCCGCATTCGCCCGGCGAGGATGTCTGCGCGCAATTGCTCGTAGACCGAACTGGTCAGCGTCGGCGATTGCCGGTCGGCGACGAGCCGCGGGGCAACGTCGCCTTCGGCGGCAAGGGGGGACTTAAAGGCGGCAGACATCTTCGGAACCATGGCTACTGTGAAATGGCCCTGATGCGACCAAGGCGAAGGAGTGGCGTTCGGAATACCCGATCCCGGCTCCAATGATCGAAAATTCGATCCGTCGCAGAAACCCTGGGCCCCGGCGGTGTGCGCGGCTAGCGGGGATCGCGAGCTGACTCCAGCGGCATGCCCTCAAATCGGCTGGCCCCGATCCTGGCCGCCTGCGTTCAATCGCGCCGCGGCAGTGCGTTGCGCGACGCGTTCGAGCAGCGTGACCATCTCATCGAGCTCGCCGGCCGGGATTCCTTGCGTGATGAATACAATCCGCGTGCGTTCATCTTCGTCCGGCCAGTTCGGCAGCCAGGTCAGATTGTGGAGCAGATGCTGCGCGCCCTGGATAACCGCGGGGCGGCCAGGCTCCTCGGCGACGTTCACCAGCCCTTTGACCCTCAGCAGGTTGGAGCTGAGATGCTTCTCGAGCGACGTCAGAAGCAATTGCAGCGCTTCGCGCGGCAACGGGGTCTCGCGGATGAGGCTGAAGGAGGCGATCGATTCGTCATGGTGATGATGGACGTGGCCGGCGTGGCCCGCGTGGCCCGCCTCATGCTCGTCGTCGCGGGCGGATCGGCCGGCCTCCTCGGGCAGTGCGGTCTCGATCCACGCCTTCGCCGCAGCGGAGCCTCCCGTCGGATCCGCCATGGACCGGAGCATGAGCTCGACCGGGTCGACGGAGGGATCGTCTGCGAGCAGGATCGGAGCGGTCCGATTGATTTCGCGAAGGTGGGCGAAAAGCATGGCCTCGCGCGAATCGCGGTCCTCGGCCGCGACGAGATCGAGCTTGGTGACGAGAATGCAGTCGGCGAGCGCGGCCTGCCGCACCGCCACGGGGTGGTCGGCCAGGGTTGCATCGCCGTTGACTGCGTCGACCGTCGCGATGATCGCGCCCACGCGATAGAGCCCCTCGAGCGTCGGCTCCGACAGGAAGGCCTGGAGGATCGGACTCGGCTCGGCGAGGCCCGACGTCTCGATCACTACCCGATCGAAGGCGATCTCCGCCGCCTCGCGGGCATGGTACAGCCGATAGAGCGTCTGGATGAGATCTCCGAACACGGTGCAGCAAAGGCAGCCGTTTTCGAGCACCATGATCGTATCGTCGCTGGCCGTGGTGAGAGCGTGATCGATGCTGATCTCGCCGAACTCATTGATCACCACAGC
>CBJNAS010000593.1:0-1932 GCA_966434565.1 uncultured Phenylobacterium sp. | reverse complement strand
GGGTGACGATGCGGGTCTTCACCGGAAGCTTGGCCGCGCCGAGGCGCAGGGCTTCACGGGCCACGTCGTCGGGGACGCCGTCGATCTCGAACATGATCCGGCCCGGATTGACGCGGGCGGCCCAGTATTCGACCGACCCCTTGCCCGAGCCCATGCGGACTTCCGCCGGCTTGCCGGTGACCGGCACGTCCGGGAAGATGCGGATCCACACCCGGCCCTGACGCTTCATCTGGCGGGTGATCGCCCGGCGGGCGGCTTCGATCTGGCGCGCGGTGACCCGCTCGGGCTCCAGCGACTTCAGGCCGTAGGAGCCGAAGTTCAGGGTGTAGCCGCCCTTCGCCGGCCCGCTGATGCGGCCCTTGAACTGCTTGCGGTACTTGGTTTTCTTCGGAGACAGCATGACTTCGGATCCCTAGGCGTTCTGCTGCTCGCGCCGATCGCGGCGCGGGCCGCGCTCGCGGTCGCCGCGATCGCGGTCACGGCCGCCGCCCTCGCCCGCCGGGCCGCTCTCGCCGGCCAGGCGCTTGTCGAGGGCCATCGGGTCGTGCTCGAGCACTTCGCCCTTGAACACCCAGACCTTCACGCCGATCACGCCATAGGTCGTCTTGGCCTCGGTGAAGCCGTAGTCGACGTCGGCGCGCAGGGTGTGCAGCGGCACGCGGCCTTCGCGGTACCACTCCATCCGGGCGATTTCCGCGCCGCCCAGGCGGCCGGAGACGTTGATGCGGACGCCCTTGGCGCCCAGGCGCATGGCCGACTGCATCGAACGCTTCATGGCGCGGCGGAAGGCCACCCGGCGCTCGAGCTGCTGGGCGATGTTCTCGGCCACCAGCTGGGCGTCGGTCTCGGGCTTGCGGATCTCGACGATGTTCAGGTGAACCTCGCCGTCCGTCATCGCCGCGATGTCCTTGCGCAGCTTGTCGATGTCCGCGCCCTTCTTGCCGATGATCACGCCGGGGCGCGCGGCATAGATGGTGATGCGGCACTTCTTGTGCGGACGCTCGATGACGATCCGCGACACGCCGGCCTGGTAGAGGCGCTTCTTCAGCGCGCGGCGGACCTTGATGTCCTCGTGCAGCAGCTTGCCGTAGTCCTGGCCGTCGGCGAACCAGCGGCTGTCCCAGGTGCGGTTGATGCCGAGACGCAGCCCGACCGGATTGACTTTCTGACCCATCAGGCGGCCTCACCCAGCTCGCGGACCACGATGGTGATCTCGCTGAACGGCTTTTCGATGCGAGACGCCCGGCCGCGCGCACGGGCGGCGAAGCGCTTCATCACCAGGTTCTTGCCCACGAAGGCCTCGGCGACGACCAGGTTGTCGATGTCGAGGTTGTGGTTGTTCTCGGCGTTGGAGATCGCCGAATAGAGCGCCTTGCGCACATCCTTGGCGATGCGCTTGTGGCTGAACTCGAGCTCGTTGAGGGCGCGCTGCACCTTCAGGCCGCGGATCGACTGGGCGACCAGGTTCAGCTTGCGCGGGCTGGTGCGCAGGGTGCGCACCTTGCACATGGCTTCCACGCCTGCGAGCCGGCGAGCTTTGGCTTGCTTCGACATGGGTTACTTCCTCTTGGCCTTCTTGTCGGCCGCGTGGCCCGGGAAGTAGCGGGTCGGCGCGAACTCGCCGAGCTTCATGCCCACCATGTCTTCCGAGACCAGCACGGGGACGTGCTTCTGGCCGTTGTGCACGCCGAAGGTGAGCCCCACGAACTGCGGCATGATGGTCGAGCGGCGCGACCAGGTCTTGATCACGTCCTTGCGGCCGGAGCCTTGCAGGGCCTCGGCCTTCTTGAGCAGGTATCCGTCTACGAACGGACCTTTCCAGACAGAGCGGGTCATGGCTTAGCGGGCCTTCCGGGCGTGGCGCGAGCGGATGATGTACTTGTCCGTCGCCTTGTTCGTGCGGGTCTTGCGGCCCTTCGTCGGCTTGCCCCA
>CBJNAS010000592.1:0-1933 GCA_966434565.1 uncultured Phenylobacterium sp. | reverse complement strand
CGGTGAAGGCGAAGACGAAGACGGCGCTGGCGTTGGCCGACTTCACGTCCAGCCCGTGGCCCGTGTCCCACACCAGGTGCCGGACGCCATTGGCCAGGTGGTAGAAGAACGAGACGCTGAGGCCGAACATGACGACGAGGCCGACCGGCGAGCCCAGCAGCGCCTTGAAGGCGGCGTAGGCGTCCGGCCCCTTGGCGAGCGCGATCGCCCAGGCCGCGGCGATCAGCGCGCCGACATAGAGCGCCACCCCGGTCGCGCGGTGGGCGATCGAGGTCGCCATGGTGATATGCCAGCGCCACACCTGCAGGTGCGGCGACATCGGCCGCTCACGAGGCGCTTTCGCAGCGTCGCTCATTGTCTTCCAGGCCCCTCGCTTCTGCTCCCCGAGCGCGCCGGTATTCAGGCGCGAGACCCGGGTGTCAACGAAAGCGGCGTGAAGGCGGCGCAGGGATGCCGCGCCACCTTCGCCGACGCCGAACCTTCCTCGCAACTTATGTTTGGCGCAATGCGTCTTTCCTGTAGGGTTCCTTCGCATTTCGAGAACCCTTATCCACGGCATGCGCTTCGACCTCACCGACCTGAAGCTGTTCTGCGAAGTCGTCGACGCGGGCTCGATCACGGCGGGCGCGGAGAAAAGCGCGCTGGCGCTGGGCGCCGCCTCGACCCGCATCCGCGGCATGGAGGAGGCGCTGGGCGCGCGGCTGCTCACCCGCTCGCGCCAGGGGGTGACGCCGACCGAGGCCGGCCGCACCCTGTTGCACCACGCCCGCGCCATCCTCGCCCAGAACGCACGCATGCGCGAGGACCTGGGGGCCTATGCGGGCGGACTTTCGGGCGAGGTGCGGCTGCTGGCCAACACCAATGCGCTGGCCGAATTCCTGCCCGAGGCGCTCTCCTCCTTCCTGGCCAGCCACCCCCACGTCAGTGTCGACCTGGAGGAGCGGCTTTCCGATGAGATCGTCGGCCTGATCGCCGAGGGCGTGGGCGACGTGGGCATCGTCGCGGGCACGGTGGACATGGGGGCGCTGGAGACCTTCCCCTTCCGCTCCGACCGCTTCGTGGTGGTGACCAGCGCCGAGCACCCCCTGGCGAGCCGCGCCTCGGTGGGTTTCTCCGAAGTGCTGGGCCACGACTTCGTAGGGCTCGAGCGCTCCAGCTCCCTGCAGCGCTTCCTCGCCGCCAAAGCCGCCCGCGAGGGCCGCCCCTTGCGCCTGCGCGTGCAGCTGCGCAGCTTTGACGGCGTCTGCCGCCTGGTGGAGTGCGGCGTCGGCGTCGGCGTCGTGCCCAAGACCACCGCAGCCCGCGCCGCCAAGACCATGCGCCTGGGCGTCGTCGAGCTCAGCGACGACTGGGCGGTGCGCGAGCTGCGCATCTGCGTGCGCGGGATCGAGAACCTCAGGCTCTACGCGCGTGAGCTGGTGGAGGCGCTGAGGGCGGCTTGAACTCCGGCTACGACTTCTCCAGCGTCACGACCGGCATGAAGCCGCCGTAGATCATCCGCATGCCGTCGAATGGCATCGGGTTCTTCGCCGGGTTCATCCGGTCGTCCGTCTTCATTCTTTCCTGCATCTGAGCCATCGCCTGGTCCCGGGTGGCCTTGTCGGGCCATTCGACCCAGGAGAAGACGACGGTCTCGTCCGGCGTCGCCTGCACGGCGCGGCGGAAGTCGGTCTGCTTGCCTTCGGGCACGTCGTCGCCCCAGCATTCCAGGATGCGCAGGGCGCCCATTTCCATGAAGACCTCGTCGGCCAGCCTGGCGTGGTCGATGAAGGTCTGTCTGTTGGCGGTCGGAACCGCGATTGCGAAGCCGTCGACATAGCTCATCGCCCGTCCTCCTCTTGCATCGTCGATGGCATGCGCGCCGAGCCGGGCCCCGACGCGGGCCTCCTCTCATGATCCAATGACGAAGCCGCTTGGTTCCGCCCGACAGCCC
>CBJNAS010000591.1:0-1935 GCA_966434565.1 uncultured Phenylobacterium sp. | reverse complement strand
AACGCCTGCCTGATCCTGCCGCTGCACCGCGACCTCGACCAGGCGCGCGAGGCCGCCGCGGTCAACAAGATCGGCACGACCGGCCGCGGCATCGGCCCGGCCTACGAGGACAAAGTCGGCCGCCGGGCGATCCGCGTCGGCGACCTCGCCGACCGCGCGGCGCTGGAGGCCAAGATCGACCGCCTGCTCGCCCACCATGCGCCGCTCCGGCGGGGCCTGGGCCTGCCGGACGCCGACGGCCAGGCGTTGCTGGCGGAGCTGGAGGCGCTGGCGCCGAAGATCCTGCCCTTCGCCCGGCCGGCGTGGCGGCTGCTCGACGAGGTCGTCAAGTCCGGCAAGCGCGGGCTGTTCGAGGGCGCCCAGGGGGCGCTGCTCGACGTGGACCACGGCACCTATCCTTACGTCACCTCCTCGAACACCGTGGCCGGCCAGGCGGCCGCGGGCTCCGGCGTCGGGCCGCGCAGCGCCGGCTATGTGCTGGGCATCGTCAAGGCCTACACCACCCGGGTGGGCGAGGGGCCGTTCCCGACCGAGCTGAAGGACGCCATAGGCCAGCGGCTGGGCGAGCGCGGCCACGAGTTCGGCACCGTCACCGGCCGGGCGCGGCGCTGCGGCTGGTTCGACGCGGCCCTGGTGCGCCAGTCGGTGGCGCTGAACGGCATCACCGGCGTCGCCCTGACCAAGCTCGACGTGCTGGACGGGATGGAGACGCTGAAGGTCTGCATCGGCTACAAACTGGGCGGCGAGACGTTCAGCTATCTCCCCGCCGGTCTGAAGGCGCAAAGCGCGCTGGAGCCGATCTACGAGGAGCTGGAAGGCTGGAGCGAGACCACCGCCGGCGCCCGCGACACCCGTCACCTGCCGGCGAACGCCATCAAGTACGTGCGCCGCATCGAGGAGCTGATCGGCGCGCCGGTGGCCCTGCTCTCCACCAGCCCCGAGCGCGACGACACCATCCTGATGCGCGATCCGTTCCAGGACTGAGCCTTCCCTCCTGCCATGAGGAGCGGCCTCCTTTCCCCCTCGATGAGGGAAAGGTCGGGATGGGGGGGGGCGGGCAGGGCCTTGGTCGAAGAGGGAAGACTACGCCTCGACCAGATTCCGCTCTTCCGCGGCCGCCCGCATCGACTTCTGCAGCTTCTCGAAGGCGCGGACCTCGATCTGGCGCACCCGCTCGCGGCTGACGCCGTACTGGGCGGCGAGCTCCTCCAGCGTGGTCGGTTCGTCCTTCAGGCGTCGCTCGGTCAGGATGTGGCGCTCGCGGTCGGAGAGCTCCGCCATGGCCTCCTCCAGCAGGCCCATGCGGATGCTCCGCTCCTCGGTCTCCGCGACCAGGCTCTCCTGGCTGGGGGTGTCCTCGTCGACCAGCCAGTCCTGCCACTCCGCCTCGGAGTCCGCGCGCAGCGGCGAGTTCAGCGAGGCGTCGCCCCCGGCCAGGCGCCGGTTCATGGAGATCACCTCTTCGTCCAGCACGCCCAGCTTGGTGGCGATCTGGCGCACCTGCTCGGGGCGCAGGTCGCCCTCCTCCAGGGCCGAGATCTCGCTCTTCGCCTTGCGCAGGTTGAAGAACAGCTTCTTCTGCGCCGCCGTGGTGCCCATCTTCACCAGGCTCCACGAGCGCAGGATGTACTCTTGAATGGAGGCGCGGATCCACCACATGGCGTACGTCGCCAGGCGGAAGCCCTTGTCCGGGTCGAACTTCTTGACCGCCTGCATCAGCCCGACGTTGCCCTCGGAGATGACCTCGCCGATCGGCAGGCCGTAGCCGCGGTAGCCCATGGCGATCTTGGCCACCAGGCGCAGGTGGCTGGTCACCAGGCGGTGGGCGGCCTCAGGATCCTCATGCTGCTGCCAACGCTTGGCGAGCATGAACTCCTCGTCCTTGGCCAGCATCGGAAACTTCCGGATCTCCGAGAGATACCGGCTCAGGCCGCC
>CBJNAS010000590.1:0-1937 GCA_966434565.1 uncultured Phenylobacterium sp. | reverse complement strand
GCCACCGCGTCGTTCAGCTTGTCGAGCGTCGCCTGCTGCACCTGGATCAGGGCGTTGTACTGCGCCTTCAGCTTCAGCTCGCCGGTGATGTCCGAGAACAGCAGCAGCAGGCCGCCCATCGGGTGCGGCTGGCGCACCACCTTCAGCGTGCGCCCGTCCGGCAGGCTCCAGAGGTCGTCGGGGCTGGCCGCCAGCTGCTCGTAGCGGTCGAGCTCGGCGGCCTTCCACCGGGCGTAGTCGGCGGTTTCCGGGAGGCGGCGGCGCTGGCGCAGGCGGTCGAGGATCTCGCCGTGGGCGGGCTGCTCGGCGAGCCAGGCCGGCTCCAGCCCCCACAGCTCGGCGAAGGCGGTGTTGTGGAACATCAGCCGCTTGGCCTGACTGAACACGGCGACGGCCTCGGCGATGTGGTTCAGCGTCTCGTCGTGCGCCTCGACGTTGCGCTTCAGCCGCTCGCGCATCTCCTCCAGCTCGGTGACGTCGTCGGTCCAGACGCCGACGCCGCCGCCCTCCAGCGGCTGGGCGGCGACCTGGAAGGCGCGCCGGCGGCCGCCGACGGTGATCCAGCGCACCGCCGCGCGCCGCTGGCCCATGTTCGCCGCCTCGCTGGCCAGCGCATCGGCGCCGCGGTCGAAAGCCGCGCCGCGGGACGCCGCCTCGTCGAGGCTGGCCGCGTCCACCGCTGCCAGCCAGGCGGCGTTCACCCACACCGGCGAGCCGTCCGCCGCGGCGATCCAGGCGGGGCAGGCGCGGGCGCCCAGGAAGGCGGCGAAGCGCGGCGCGGTCGGCAGGCCGGGCGCCTCGCCCATCACCGCCGACAGCCTCAGCCAGGCGAGCGCGCCAGCCGCCCGGCCCTCGACCGAGACCGCGCCCGCCGGCCCCTGGACTTCGAAAGCGCAGGCCTCGCCCCGCTCGAACAGGGCGCGAAGCCGGCGCGCATGGTCGGGGTCGGCGCGCATCAGGGCGTTCACCAGGGTCTGAGGGGCGGCGTCCTCCAGGCCCAGGGCGGTGGCGCAGACCCGCAGACTCTCCTCGCCGGAGGCCAGGCTGGCCAGGCCGTCCTCCACCGCCAGCAAGGCGGAATCGAAGGCCTCGGCGGAGGCCTGGGCGGCGTCCGCCCGCTGTTCGACCGAGGCCAGGATCCGCGCCAGCTCGTTCACCCGGGCCTGGGCCCGCCGCCGCTGGGCCAGCGCCCAGAGGAGCGCGCAGATGGCCAGCGAGACGGCGCCCGCCGCGGCCGCCAGGATCAGTTCGTGCGCGTTCATCGACCCCGTCCGGGCCCGCAACCCCCGCCGCGGGCGAATCACTTTGTCCGAATCTTAAGCGGCTTGGGGTCCCGCCGCACGCGCACTGCGTTTATCCGGGCGCGGTTTTACCCCATATGATCTGCGACATGACCGCCATCCTCTACCCCGTGGCCGCGAACGGCGAGCAGGCGCTGAGCCGTCCCACGGCGCGCGCCGCGCGCGCGCGGGAGGCCTGCGCCGCCGCGGGCGAGGCGGTGGTGTTCACGACCGAGGTGGTGGGCCCGGCCTTCGCCACGCGCGAGGCGGCGCTCGACGCCTACCGCGGCCGCGTTGAGGACGAGCGAGCGAGCTATTCGCCCGAAGCCCCGGATCGCTGGTGCAAGCTGGTCGAGCACGTCATCGTCGAGCCCGGCCGCAGCGCGCCGCTCGGCCCGGTCCAGCCCACCTTCGCCGACGGCCGCCGCTGGCCCGCGCCGCCGCAGACCCCGCCGCGCACGGCTTGGCGGCTGTCGGTGTCATACTGGCGGGTCGCCAGCGCCGAGCGGCCGATCGAGGCGCCCCAGGCGCGCCAGGCGCGCCGCTCGCGCCGCGACCTCGACGCCGCCGCGCTGCGCGCCATCGCCGGCCAGCCGCTGCGCCCGGTCGAGCCGCAGCAGCCGCTCGACATCGGCCTCTTCGAGACCCGCCTGCCGG
>CBJNAS010000589.1:0-1937 GCA_966434565.1 uncultured Phenylobacterium sp. | reverse complement strand
GGCCGCGCGGTTCGATCGGCCGGGCGCG
The DNA here is from genome assembly GCA_966434565.1 of uncultured Phenylobacterium sp. GTDB lineage: Bacteria > Pseudomonadota > Alphaproteobacteria > Caulobacterales > Caulobacteraceae > Phenylobacterium. The sequence goes on along the minus strand of CBJNAS010000589.1, from coordinate 1,909 downwards.
AACGCGGCGGGCCTGGTCGCCCAGGAAGAGGCGCTGACGACGGCGCAGGCGGTGATCGACTTCAGCACGGCCGCCGCGTCTGCGGCCCTGGCCGAGGCCTGCGCCGCGCGCGGCGGCCCGGCCCTGGTCATCGGCTCCACCGGCTTCGGCGAGGCCCAGCTGCAGCGCCTGGCGGCGGCGGCGCGGAAAGTGGCGATCGTCCGGGCCGGCAACTTCTCGCTGGGGGTCAACATGCTGATCGGCCTGGTCGAGCAGGCGGCGCGGGCGCTCCCGGCCGACTACGATATCGAGGTCTTCGAAGCCCATCACCGGCGTAAGGTCGACGCGCCCTCCGGCACGGCGCTGATGCTGGGCGAGGCCGCCGCCCGCGGCCGGGGCGTCGAGCTGGGCGCGGTGGCGCAGCGCAGCCGCGACGGGATCACCGGCGCGCGGCCGCCGGGCGAGATCGGCTTCTCGGTCATGCGCGCCGGCGGCATCATCGGCGAGCACAGCGTCGTCTTCGCCGCGGACGAGGAGATCCTGACGCTCGCCCACTCGGCCCGCGACCGCAGCCTGTTCGCCAAGGGCGCGCTCGCCGCCGCCCGCTGGGTCGCCGGCCGGCCGCCGGGCGCCTATGACATGCAGGACGTGCTGGGGTTCAACTGAGGCGGGCGGGTCCAGCGCGCAGGCCAGGCCCGGCTTTGAGCAAGCGCTTGGTTATTGCGCGCCGTTCAATCCGGCGCCGGCCGGCCGCGTCGCCGGGGCAACGCCTTGCCCTTGGCCTTGCCGGCGATCTCCTTCAGTTTCAGGCGCTGGCGCAGCGACAGGGCCTCGCCCGGCGCACCCTTGTCCGGGTCGCCGAATGCGCGGCCGAAGGTCTTCACCCGGTCCTCGACCGAGCCCAGGAACTCGCCCTCCCAGTCGGAAAGCTCGACGCCGGCCTTCTCGGCCTGACGGCGGGCGCGCCGCAGCGCGCTCAGCGCCTGGCGCCGGGCCTGGGCCCGGGCGTCCGGCGCCTTGCGCTTCACACCTCGCCGAGCGCGGCGAGGTAGAGGTCGAGGATCGCCTCCTCCTCCATCCGCTTGGCGCGGTCCTGCTTGCGGATGCGCACGATCTTGCGCAGCACCTTCACGTCGAAGCCGTTGCCCTTGGCCTCGGCGAACACTTCCTTGATCTGCTCGGCGATCTCGGCCTTCTCCTGCTCGAGCCGCTCGACGCGTTCGATGATGCTCTTCAGCTGGGTCTGGGCCGTGGTGTTGAGCACGTCAGGATGGGCGGCGGCGGCGTCGTCGGCCATGGGTCGATGCCTCGTAAGCTCGAGTGTTCGGCGGGAAAGCGCGGGAACGTAGCGGCGCCGCCGGCGCGTGTCATCCGCAGCTTGAACCTTGACTTCTGCTCGCACGTTGAGGCGGATCGCCGCGGGAGAATACGCCATGTCCGACACCCCGAAGAAACGGCCGACCCAGGAAGAAGCGGAGGCCGCGGTCCGCACCCTGATCGAGTGGGCCGGCGACGATCCCGCCCGGGAAGGCCTGCTCGAGACGCCCAAGCGGGTGACCAAGGCCTATCGCGAGCTGTTCGCCGGCTATGAATCCGACCCGCGGGACTACCTGCAGCGGACCTTCGAGGAGGTCGGCGGCTACGACGAGCTGGTCGTGTTGCGCGATATCCGCGTGGTCAGCTTCTGCGAGCACCACATGCTGCCCTTTCTCGGCAAGGCGCACGTGGGCTACCTGCCAAACGACCGCGTCGTGGGCATCTCCAAGCTGGCGCGCGTGGTGCACGGCTTCGCCCGCCGGCTGCAGATCCAGGAGAAGCTCACGGCCGAAATCGCCCAGGCGATCCAGGACATCCTGCAGCCCCAGGGCGTCGGCGTGGTGATCGTCTCCGAGCACAGCTGCATGACCATGCGCGGGGTGAACACCCCCGG
>CBJNAS010000588.1:0-1939 GCA_966434565.1 uncultured Phenylobacterium sp. | reverse complement strand
GAATTGATCGGAGACTTCGGGCGACCCCAGATGTTCTCGCCCATCCGGCGGTCGATCTTGTACTTGGCGCTGTGGCGCTTGGACATGCCTATCTCTTCGCTCGACGCGGGCCGGCGCTTCCGAAAAAGAAGCGCGATTTCAACGGCGGCTGCGCATCAACCCGTCATGAATTCCCGGCCGCGCGGGCAGGCCCGGCGGCGGAAGGGCGCGTATATGCGCGTAGGGCCTTGGCGAGTCAAGCCAACGCAGCGCCCAGATCCTCCACCGCGACGCGGGGGCGGTGGATCGCGCCGCAGGCGCGAGACGGAGGGGGCGTTCTAAACCTCCACCGGCTGGGAGCCCTGGAACAGCCGCCACTTCCAGCGGCCGCCGTGCGGCTCCAGCACGCCGGCCAGGCGGTAGGGGTGGCGCTGCTCGCCGCCCTCGCCCTTCAGGATGAGCTGGCCGTCGGCGTGCAGCCAGGCGACGTCGCCGCGCACTGCCACGTCCACCTCGCGCCAGGCGAAGGAGGCGCTCTGCGGCCCTTCGAGGAACTTGCGCCAGGACTCGGCGATCTGGGCCAGGCCCTGGGCGCGGTCGCCGGCCTGGGCGCCGATCATCAGGGTGTCGTCGGCGGCCACGAACTCGTCGACCACGGCGGTGTCACGGCGCGAGAGCAGGCTGTTCAGCCGGATCAGCGCCAGGCGCACGCCGCGCTCGGCCGCCGACCGCGGCGGCGCGAGCACGTGCTCGCCCAGGCCCCAGACCATCAGAAACGCCGCGCCCGCAGCCAGGCTACGTGTCGAAAACCCCATCGAACTCTCCTGCCCGGCCGATTGATCGCCGACTGCGCGCCGGCCCGCAAGGCCGCACGATCAAATCCCGGCGCGCCGCGAAAGCTCCCGTGCCTCCGCCTTGGCCTCGTCCCACCAGCGGCGGACCAGGTCCTCGTCCGGGCCGCGGGCGGCGAGCTCCACCCCCTTCCCGGCCCAGAGCGAGATCATCTCCGCCGCCCCCGCCTGGGCGGCGGCGGCGCGCAGCGGCTGGGTCAGGCGGTTCTGCACGGGATAGGCCGGGACCTCCCGCTCCACGCCGCGCAGCTCGCGCATGAAGCGGTTCTCGAGACCGCGCGCATAGCGGCCGGTGAAGGCGCGGGTGAGCCGCGTCGGATCGTCCGGCGCCGCTTCGATCGCCGCGCGCCAGGGCGGTGAGGGAACGGCCTCGTCGGAGAGCAGGAAGGCGGTGCCCATCTGCGCCGAGGCCGCGCCCAGGGCGAGCGCCGCGGCCACGCCGCGCCCGTCCATGATCCCGCCGGCGGCGATCACCGGCAGGTCGACCGCCGCGCGGATGGTGGCCACGAGCGCCATCGTCCCCACCAGGCTGGCCTCGGTCTCGGCCAGGAAGTCGCCGCGATGGCCGCCCGCCTCCGCGCCCTGGGCGCAGATCCCGTCGGCCCCGGCTTCGGCCCAGGCGCGGGCCTCGGCGACCGTGGTGGCCGTGCCCACGACGTAGCTGCCGGCCGCCTGCAGCCCCTCGACCTGGGCGCGGGTGAGCACGTCGAAGGTGAAGCTGGCGATCGGCGGCGCCGCGGCGGTCAGCGCCGCGAGCTGGGCCTCGAAGTCCGGGGCGAACTGGTTGGGCGCGGCCGGCAGCGGCGCGCCGAGCTCGGCGTACCAGGGGGCGAGCCGCGCCAGCGCCTGCTCCACCGCCGCCGGGTCCGGTGCGGCCTTGGGCGCCATCAGCAGGTTCACGGCGAAGGGCGCCTCGCCGACCGCGGCGCGGATCGTCTCGACCGCGGCCCCGATCTCCGCCGGGGCGAGCGCGCCCGCCGCCAGCGAGCCCAGGCCGCCGGCGCGGCTGACGGCGATCGCCAGGGCGGCGTACGACGCGCCCACCATCGGCGCATGGATGATCGGGATCGGCAGGGCGTCCAGCAGGGCCCTCAGGCTCACGAGGCGGC
>CBJNAS010000587.1:0-1955 GCA_966434565.1 uncultured Phenylobacterium sp. | reverse complement strand
GTCGATGCGCCAGACGTCGTGGTCCTCGTCCTTCTCCAGGATGGAATAGGTGAGTGTCTCCGTCGCCGCCGCCTCGTCCAGCGCTGCGGCGGCGGCTTCGGCGGCCGCGCGCGGGCCACGGGCGATGATCTGCAGAGCCTCGTCGGTCATGGCGGCCCTGCTAGCGGAGCCGGCCCAGAAAGGCGAGGGGCGAAAGGCGAGGGGCGAAAGGCGAGGCGCGTGAAAGGCCGGCAGCGGGCGAGTTGAGCCGGATCCTGCGCGCCCGGAAAAAGCGTGGCCGGGCCCAGAACAAACGGCCGCGCTGCATGGTTGTGCTTCCCCGAATGGGAGGCTTCCGCCAGTGACCTACTACAACTACCTCGGCCAGCCGATGCCCGAGACCGCCCCGGAGCAGTCGAACATCCTGGGCACGCCGGCCGGCGGGGAGACGATCTATGCGCCGGCCGGGAACAGCTCGATCGCCGGCGACGGCGGCGGCGACAGCCTGGTGGGGTCGTCCGGCGACAATACCTTCTTCATCATGGATCCCAAGGACAAGGTCTTGGAGCAGCCGAACGGCGGGACCGACACCGAGGACGGCTATCTGACGATCACGCTGGCGCCCAATGTCGAGAACCTGCGGGCGCACCAGGACTTCAACCACGGCGTCGGCAACGCCCTGGACAACCTGATCAGCACCGACGGCCGCGCCTGGCTCTATGGCGCCGGCGGCAACGACGTCCTGGTGGGTGCGACCAGCACGACGACGACCTTCGTGGTGCACGCCGGCGACGGCAACGACGTCATCTACAACTGGCAGGGCGCCGACCAGCTGCAACTCACGGGCTTCGCCTTCAAGACCGCAGCGGACGTGCGCGCGGCCATGACCCAGCAGGGAGCCGACGTCCTCGTCAACCTCGGCGGCGGCCAGACGCTCACCATCCGCAACGCCAGCGTCTCCACCAGCTTCCAGGACAAGCAGTTCCTGCTGCCGTTCGACTCGTCGGTGCTGGGCAAGCTCACCTTCGACGACGAGTTCAATGCGCTCAGCCTCTACAACCCATCGACCAAGACCGGAACCTGGAACGACGACTACGGCGGCAACCTGAAGGACCAGTCCGCCTACACCCTGCTTCCCAACAACGAGCAGCAGCTCTACGTGCACGACGGTTTCGAGGGGCTGGGGACGGGCAATCTGCACCTCAACCCGTTCTCGGTGTCGAACGGGGTGCTGTCGATCACCGCCACCGCGATCCCGGCGGGCGAGGTGAACGCCGCCTTCGGCCACAGCTGGGCGTCGGGCATGCTCAACACCCGGGGCAGCTTCGAACAGCAGTACGGCTACTTCGAGCTTCGCGCCCAGCTGCCCAATGCGGTGGGGACCTGGCCCGCCTTCTGGATGGTCCCCTATCCCTACCAGTCGGGCGAAGAGGCCGATGTGATGGAGAGCATCGGCCTCAAGCCGATGATGGACTCGCGCCGCGCCTGGGGCTCCAGCGGCACGCTCTACGACGACATGCTGAAGCTGAACCCGAACGGCTGGCACACCTACGGCATGCTGTGGACCAAGACCGGGGTCAGCTTCTATCTCGACGGGGTCGAGGTGATGGCGGGGCCGACGCCCGCGGGCTGGAACAATCCCATGGCCATGATCCTCGACCTGGCCATCGGCGGCTGGGGCGGAAATCCGGACCCGACCCAGTACCCGGCGACGATGAACATCGACTACGTCCGCGCCTATGCGCTGGCGGACGGCTCGAGCATCGTCCAGACCGGGACGCCCGCCGCGCCCTTCGCCACGATCCAGGACGAGGCCCAGCCGGCAACGGCGGCCGCGGCCGTGCAGCAGACTTTCCAGGACACCGGCGCGGCCGTGTCCTCCGGCAGGATCGTCCTGCTCGCAGGCCCGCCCACCGCGGCCACCATCCCCGACCAGGGCCGCGCCTTCCTGCTCTGGGCCGAGGGCGGGTCGGTGC
>CBJNAS010000586.1:0-1955 GCA_966434565.1 uncultured Phenylobacterium sp. | reverse complement strand
CGACCGGCCGAACGAGGGCGTCTTCGCCCTGCAGGACGATGACGAGCAATGGGTCGCGCTGCGCTACGACCTGACCGCCCCGCTCGCCCGCTTCGCCGCCCAGCACTGGGAGACCCTGCCCAAGCCGTTCCGCCGCTACGCCTTCGGGCCGGTCTGGCGCAACGAGAAGCCAGGCCCGGGCCGCTTCCGCGAGTTCGTCCAGTGCGATGCCGACACGGTGGGCTCGGCCCGTCCCGAGGCCGACGCCGAGATCATCGCCATGGCGGTGGCGGGGCTGGAGGCGACCGGCCTCCCGGCCGGCTCGGCGGTGCTGAAGATCAACAACCGCAAGCTGCTCGACGGCCTGTTCGACGCCCACGGCGTCGTTGACCTGCGCCAACGACTGGCGGCGCTGCGGGCCATCGACAAGTTCGACCGGCTGGGCTGGCCCGGCGTGAAGGAGCTCTTGGGCGCGGGCCGGCTGGACGAGTCCGGCGACTACACCAAGGGCGCCAATCTCTCGGTCGAGGCGATCGGCGCGATCCAGTCCTTCCTCGCCATCGAAGCCGCCCCCGATCTCTCCCGGCTGGAGATGCTGGAGGCGCTGGCCACGCTGAAGCTGGACGCCAAGGGCGAGGAGGCGCTGGCGGAGCTGCAGAAGATCGCCGCCGCCCTGGCCGGCCTCGGCGTGCCGGAGGCCGCCGCGCGGATCGATCCCACCGTGGTGCGCGGGCTCGAGTACTATACGGGCCCGGTGTACGAGGCCGAGCTGCTGCTGCAGACCACGGACGACCGTGGCCAGGCGGTGCGGTTCGGCTCGATCGGCGGCGGCGGGCGCTATGACGATCTGGTGGCGCGTTTCACTGGCCAGCAGGTCCCGGCGGTGGGCTTCTCCTTCGGCGTCTCGCGGCTGGTGAGCGCGCTTCGGGCGGCCGGCCGTGACGTGGGCGCGGATGTGCGCGGGCCGGTGGTGGTGATCGCCTTCGACCAGAGCCGCATGAGCGACTATTTCGCCATCGCCCGCGAGCTGCGCGACGCCGGCATCGCCGCCGAGGTCTACCTCGGCGCCTCCGGCATGAAGGCGCAGATGAAGTACGCCGACCGCAGGCTCGCGCCGGCGGCGGTGATCGTCGGCGAGGACGAACTGGCCGCGGCGACCGCGACGGTGAAGGACCTCGACCTCGGCCGCGCGCTGTCGGCGGGGGTCACCGACAACGCCGCCTGGCGCGAGCAGCGACCCGGACAGGTCACCGTGCCGCGCGCCGAGCTGGTGGCGACCATCCGCAAGATCCTGGACGCCCGCCCGTGAGGAGCGAGCCCACGATCCCGGCCGAGGCGCTGTGCGCCATCCGCGAGCCGCTGCTGGCCGCCGGCGCCCAGCGCGTCGAGGCGCCCTTCCTGCAGCCGCTCTCCCTGCTGCTCGACCTGGCCGGCGAGGCGATGCGCGCGCGGCTGTTCGTGGTCCAGGCCGAAGGCGGCGCCGAGGCCTGCCTGCGCCCGGACTTCACGGTCGCGGTGGCGCGCCAGCATGTCGAGCGCGGCGCGGACCAGGGACGCTATTACTATGAGGGGCCGGCGTTCCGCGCCTCCCAGGGACAGGATCTCGCCGAGGAGTTCCTGCAGGCCGGCGTGGAGATCTTCGAGCCGGCGGGCGCCCAGACGGCCGACGCCGACGCCGAAGTCGCCGCGCTCGCCTGGCGCGCGGCCGCCGCCGGCGGACGGAGCGACCTTTCGCTCTGGCTGGGGGACGTGGCCCTGTTCGCCGCCTTCATCGAGACGCTCGCATTGCCCAAGGCGCTGGCCGCCCGGCTGGCGCGGGTGGCGGGGCGGCCCAGGCTGCTGAACGCCGAGCTGGCGCGCGTCGGCGAGGCGGCGGAGCCTGCGCCGCGCGGCCGTCTGGCCGGCTTGCTGGCGGGTCTGGGGGAGGGCGAGGCCGCCGCCATGCTGGAGGAGGTCTGGTCGCTCGCCGGCGTGGA
>CBJNAS010000585.1:0-1967 GCA_966434565.1 uncultured Phenylobacterium sp. | reverse complement strand
TGTTGATCGACCTGCGATGACTGGCGCTTGCTGAGGGTGTTTACGGGGGTGCCTGCGAGGGCTGCTTCGACGCGCTTTTCGGCGGTGCGGCGGGCGGTGATGGACTCGATGGACTCGCCCGGTTCGCAGCCCTTGATGTTGCGGTAGGCGCGCGGCCAGACGGCCGGGTCTTCAGGGTCCTTTCCGAGCGCGGCGCCGATCCTCACCGCCTCTTCCCACACGTCCTTGAACACGGTCTGGCGGATCTCGCGCAGTTCGATCCGTGCCGCCTGAGCCGCCTGCTCCGCGGCCTTCTTCTCGGCGGCGCGCTGCGCCTCTTCGGCAGCCTGTCGCTTGGCCTCTTCCTTGGCCGCCCTCTCCGCGGCCTTGCGCTCCCGGCGGGTGAGGACGCCGTCGCGCTTGCGGATCCGACCGTGCTCGTGCAGATCCCACACGCCGGGGCCGGCGATCGATGCGAACGCGGTACCGATCGCGGTGGCCGGGTCGAAGGCGTTCAGGCCGTGCCACAGGTTGATGCCGGCGGCGATGAACGCGAGCAGCCAGGCGATCAGCCGGTAGTGCCAGTGCGGCCGGTGCCCGGCGACTGCGGCGGCGGCCCCCTTGAGGACGACCCAGGCGCCGCCCTCGAGCATGAGCGGGGCGGCCATCAGCCACAGTGCCTGCGGGTTGTAGAACGCGGCGACCTGCACGGGCAGGGCAACGATGGCGCACACGATGTAGAAGCTGCGGGCGTATCCGCGCCACCGCTTCTCGGCCTCTTCGACCTCGGCGGCCTCGGTTTCGGCCGCGGCCTGCCGTTCGGCGGCCTGCCTGTCGGCTTCCTCCCGGGCGCGGTCGGCGTCGGCCTTGCGCTTGCGGCTTTCGGCGATGCGCGCCTCGGATGCGGCCTGCTCTTCGGCGTCCTTACGCTCCTGCCGGTTGTTGGCCAGGTGCTGCTTACGGGCGTCCTCGACGGCCTTGGCGCGGATGGCGTCGGCTTCGGCCTGGGCCTTGACGAGGCGCTCTTCCTTGTCAGCCTCGGCGGCGACGCGCCGCTCTTCGGCTTCGGCCCAGGCGCGGGCGCGGGCCACCTCGGTGTCGACGGCCGGTTCGGGCTGGGGGTCGCGCTGTTCCTCGACGGGTGCGGGTTCGGGTGTGACGGCCTGCCACTCCCCGAGCACGGGCATGGGCGGCCTCTTGTGGCCGTTCAGGGGCGGGCTGGCGGTCATGACGGTTCGTGTCCTTTCGGGTCAGGCGATGGTCTGGGCGAGACGGCGGTGGTGGCGTTCCATGCGGGATGCCTCCCGCTCATCGGCGGCGACACGCCGGTTCGCGAAGCGGGCGGCGTGCTCGGTCATGGGGGCGATGCCGTAGTTGTTCGCGAGGCTCCGCACGACCAGCTCGCGGGCGCCGGGCCGGTTGAACTGCACGGCATGCGTCAGTTCATGCAGCAGCGTCTTGTCGATCTCGACGCTGCGGCCCTTGCAGGTCTGCGCGTTGACGACGACCAGCACCCCGGACCGCGTGATCGTGGTGGTGCCGAACGGCGGATCGTCGTCCATCCACAGCTCGGGGTCCTGCCGTCCGAACATGGGCCGGTGGGCGTCGACGACGCGCTGCCACATGCCGGTCGTACTCGCCACGACAACCTCGAGGCCGCCGACACGGCCGTGCAGTTGGGCCTCGACGATGGCGACGGCAGCGTCGGTGGCCTGGTTGACGCGGCGGACCGTGGCCTCGAACTGGCGGCCGGTGGTGCGGGCAAGGAACCCCATGTCACTCCCCCGTCCTGCGCCGGCGGCGGGTAGACCGGTAGCCGAAGCCGCCGGGGAGGTTCATCGACGTGGTGCGGCGGCCAGTCGAGCTCCGCGTGTAGTGCGGGCCGCCCTTGCCGCCCAACGTGATCGACCACGAACGCCGGTTGATGTTGAGCCGGACGCCGGGCAGGATCCGGAACGACTTGCGGAAGGTGATCGGCATCAGACGGC
>CBJNAS010000584.1:0-1974 GCA_966434565.1 uncultured Phenylobacterium sp. | reverse complement strand
GGACATCGTCTCCGCCGCTTGCGGGGTCGGCGACTACTTGATGTTCGACCCTGCCGACCTGGAGGTGATGACCCCGGCCGGGCCGCGCCACTACTTGGCCCGGATGGCGCTGGCCTGGTCGAGCGGCATCCAGCTGGAGCTCATCCAGCCGCTCAACGACGACACTCGCGAACTCTATCGCGACGCGCTCGCCGCCGACACCGCGGACGCGAGTCCCCGGTTCCATCACATCGCCAACCGCCGGCCCACGCGCGAGACTCTCGAAAACGACGTCGCCGCCACCGGCATGCCGCTGCTGATGGCCGGCGAGACGCCCGGCTTCGTGTTCCGTTATGTCGATTTCCGCTCCCGGCTGGGTCACCATGTCGAGATGACGTGGGCCACCGACGAGGCGTGGGCCTACAACCAGTGGCCGACCGACCGACCGGAGATCTAGAACGGAATCCCATCAGTCTGCGTCGTGGTTGCGAGCTGTGAAGTCATTGGCGACGACCGTCCGATGCCCCTCACACCCGACAAGAACACCGCCGCCTAGGGGCTGAACGCCGCTCCGCGACCGGCCGCTCTATCGAGCGGCCGGTCGAATGCAGCTGCGACGGACTGATTACGCCGCGCCGCGTCCGCCCACGCGGGAGGTTACGAGCAGCCATCGAAGACCGGCCCGCGGTGCGAATAAAGACTTAGGCGGCTTTGGGAACCATGCCGTTAGGATCGATGACGAACTTCTTGGCGGCTCCGTGATCGAACACCTCGTAGCCCTTCGGCGCATCGTCGAGCCCGATCACTTCGACATTGACGATCTTGGCGATCGGGATCCGGTCGAACAGGATCGCCTGCATCAATTGCCGATTGTATTTGACCACGGGAGTCTGTCCCGTGAAGAAGGCATGGCTCTTGGCCCATCCGAGGCCGAAGCGGATCGCCAGGCTGCCGATCTTGGCCTTCTCGTCTACGGCGCCTGGGTCTTCCGTCACATAAAGACCGGGGATGCCGATGCGGCCCGCGGCGCGTGTGACCTGCATCAGCGAATTGAGCACCGTGGCCGGCGCCTCCTCACCCGAGTGAACGCCATGGCCGCGGGCTTCGAAGCCAACGGCGTCGATCGCGCAATCCACTTCCGGGGCGCCGAGAATCTCCGCGATCTGGGCGCCGAGGTCGTCATGCTCACCAAGGTCCACGGTCTCAAAGCCCATGGCCTTGGCGTGATGCAGGCGCTCCTTGTTCATGTCGCCCACGATCGTGCAGGCCGCTCCGAGGAGCTGGCACGAGGCGGCCGCGGCCATGCCCACGGGACCGGCGCCAGCAACGTAGACCGTCGAGCCTGGCCCGACCCCAGCGTTGAAGGCGCCATGGAAACCGGTCGGCAGGATGTCCGAAAGGCAGGTCAGGTCGCGAATCTTTTCAAGCGCCTGATCCCGATCCGGGAACTTGAGCAGGTTGAAGTCGGCGTAAGGGACCATGACGTAGTTGGCTTGGCCGCCGATCCAGCCGCCCATATCCACGTAGCCGTACGCCGCTCCAGCACGGTCGGAGTTCGTGTTGAGGCACACCCCTGTGGCGGTTTCCTTGCAGTTGCGGCAGCGGCCGCAGGCCACGTTGAACGGCACCGAGACCATGTCGCCCTTCTTCAGGAACTCCACGCCGCTGCCCGCCTCGATGATCTCGCCGGTGATCTCGTGACCAAGCACCAGTCCTGGCGGCGCAGTCGTCCTGCCGCGCACCATGTGCTGGTCCGAACCGCAGATGTTGGTGGAGACCACGCGAAGGATCACACCGTGGTCAATCTTCTTGCCAGCCGGCGTCTCCATCTTGGGATCGCCGATCGGCTGCACCTCGACTTTGTTCGGGCCCAGATACACGACACCGCGGTTGCTGCTCATTGTGACCTCCCTGTTGATCTCGAGCTTCGGTTCAGGCCGGGTTGGCGATGCGATCCTCGGCGCCGAGGAAGCGGGCCGGCAGGGCGCCGGTGGC
>CBJNAS010000583.1:0-1984 GCA_966434565.1 uncultured Phenylobacterium sp. | reverse complement strand
TCGGCCATGAGCGGCCGCAGCACCTCGTCGTCACGCTCGACGGCGGCGATGTAGTCGCCGACCGGGATCCTGTTCAGCGACCCGTGCGAATAGGTGTGGTTGCCGAGCGTAAAGCCCGCCTCCACCCAGTCGCGCACCAGCTGGTACTTCGCCGGCCGCTCGGCCCCCTCCAGCTTGTCGCCGACGACAAAGGCGATCGCCGGCCAATGGCGGCGGCGCAGGCCGCGGATCATCTCGGCGTTGGTCTGCGCCATGTAGGGCGCCTGCTCGCTGAGCACGAGACCGGGCACGTCGTCGAAGGTCAGCGCGACCCCCTCGGCCCGCGCGCCCGCCGCTGGCCCTGCGGCCAGGACGAGGGCCGCAAGCCGTGCTGCGAGGAGCCGGGCGCGCCGTCTCGAGGCCATGAGGATTCCGCTGCTTTTGAGGTCCGCCCAAAGGGCCCGGGGCCATCGCACGGCTGGGCCATGAAGGCTAGAGGCTGTCGAGGAGCTGCGCCGCGCTAGGGCCTGAACGCCCCCTCAGGCAGCGTCGCTGACAGCTTCCCCGCTTCGCGGTGGAGCATCTTCTCCGTCCAGATCCTCCATCGCGAAGCGGGGGAGATGGATCGGCGCGCCAGCGCCGAGACGCAGGGGGCGTTTCGTTCGGAACCGACAGGGGCGTCCGGTCGCAGGGCGCCGCTGCGATTCGCCGTGCTAGCTCGGCCATGGGGGGCGTTCGAGCCATGGAGTTGCATCGCATGCGCGCGCGCGTTCCCGTCCTGCTCGGCGTTCTGGCGCCCCTGCTCGTCTCCCTGCCGACCTCGCTGCACGCCGGCGAGTTCGAATCGGCGGTGCTGGCCGAGCTCAACCATATCCGCGCCCACCCCCAGGCCTATGCGCGCGAACTGCGCCGCGGCGAGGTGGACCGGGCGCGCTACGGCGAGGATCCGGGCGTCCAGGACGATCCGGATGCGGTGGAAGAGGCCATCGATTTCCTGCTGCGCCAGCCGCCGCTGCCGCCGCTCGCCCGCGACGGCCGCCTGGCCGCCGCCGCGCGCACCCACGTGCTGCGCCAGGGGCCGAGCGGTGAGGTCGGCCACGGGCCGCCAGGCGCGCTGGGCGCGCGCCTGCAGCGCCAGGGCCTGTGGGCCGGGCTGGAGGCCGAGAGCATCTCCTATGGCCAGCACACGCCGCGCGAGGTGATCCGCCAGCTGGTGGTGGATTCCGGCGTGCCGGACCGCGCCCACCGCCGGGACCTGTTCGGCCGGGCCTATCAGGCCGCCGGCGTGGCCTGCGGCCCGCACGCCGAATGGGGCTCGATGTGCGTCATCGACCTGGCCGGGGCGATCGTCAGGCGCTGAGCCTCAGCGCACGCCCGTGACTTCGATCTCCGCGCCGTTCACCGCCACCACCTCGCCGACCGCCTTGCCGAGCAGGGCGCGGGCGAGCGGCGCGACGTAGGAGATGCGCCCCTGCGCCGGATCCGCCTCGTCCTCGCCAACAATGCGGAAGGTCTGGCGCCGGCCGTCCTCACGCTCGAGGTCGACCGTCCGGCCGAACTGCACCGCCTGGGCCGGGCCCTCCGGCTCGGTAAGCTGGGCGCTGGCGCGCCGAGCCGACCAGTAGCGCAGGTCGCGCGTCGCCCGGGCCATGGCGGTGCGGTCGGCGCTGATCCCGCCCTGCGCCTGGGCGGCGGCATAGGCGGCGCGCGCGGCGGCGAGCTCGGCCTCGATGGCGGCGAGCCCACTGGCCGTGACCAGGTTCGGATGTGGCGAGATCGGCCGGTCCGGGAGGTCGGCGGCGCGGGCCTCGTAGTCTTCTTCGCGGGTGAAGGCGACAGCCATTGGGCTTATCTAGGGCCCGCCGGCCGACGCCGAAAGGCGCTGGGGAGATTCGAAACGAAGCCAGGGAGGGTTAATGCGCGCAAAGCCGGCCACGGCGCAGGCGGTGAAACGGGAGCGGGCGCTCCACCGCCCCACCCCCACCGCGTTTCGGCAGAGCTGGAG
>CBJNAS010000582.1:0-1987 GCA_966434565.1 uncultured Phenylobacterium sp. | reverse complement strand
GCCGCCGCCGCCTGGCGCTCCGCCCGCCGGCAAGGACCCGGGCGCCTACGTCTCTGAGGACGGCTGGGACCCGAAGACCGCCACCCTCACCGACACCGCCAGGGGCCGCGGCCTCGCCGACTGCGGCGCCACCGCCCGCTGGACCTTCGACGGCGCGCGCTTCCGGCTCAGCTACGCCGCCCGCCTCGACCGCTGTTCCGGCGGCCCGCCAGGCGACTGGCCGGTGACCTGGCGCAGCCGGGCGGAGGCGCCGCCAGGACGACGCTGAACATCGCCGCGGCGGTGGGTTGCGCGCTTGCACAACAAGCCTGCGGCGCGCCAACCGCCCTGCCCAAAGGGATGCCGGGCGTCAACGGCGCGGCTGTCAGAAGGCCCGCGCCTCCGGCCCTGCGGCCGCGCGCTCCGCCCGCATCGCGTCGACCAGGGCGGCGACGTCGTCCACATAGGCGCTGACGTTGCGGCGGGTGGCGTCGGCGCCGAAGACGCCGTTCAGCTCCAGGGCGTCGAAGCCGCCGCCCAGGTGGAAAAGGGCGCGGAACGCCTCCTTCTCGAGGAGCGGCGTGGGCAGGATCTGCACGCCGGCCTGGCGCAACTCGGCCACCACGCTCTTCAGCATCTTCGGCTTGATGGCGGCGGGTACGCGGGTCAGCAGCGCCCGGTGCGGGATCGGCCGGGCGGCGCGGCGGCCGAAGGCCTGGACCATCTCGGCCGCCTTGATCGCCTCACAGAGGTCGAGTTGCGAGCCCGCAAGCGGCGTCAGCACCAGGTCGAAGCGCAGCGCCGCGAGCACCACCGCGCCGCGCTCGGTGCCCTCGGTGTCGAGCAGGATCCACTCGGGCGAGCGCCGCTGGGCCTCGCGCGCCGCATCGCGGATGTCGGGCACCGTGGGGGCAGGATGGACGCTGATCGCCTCGCTGCGGTTCGGCAGGGCGGCCCAGCGGACCAGCGGCTTGTTCGGATCGGAGTCGATCAGGGCGACGCGCTGGTTTCGCTCGACCAGGCCCAGCGCCAAGGCCAGCGCCGCGGTGGTCTTGCCGGCGCCACCCTTCGGACTGATGAAGACGACGTTGGGCATGGCGACGGCTCTGCCTCTCCTGGGGTCCTCGTCGGGATTGAGCCGGGGAGCAAGGCGCTTTCGTGTCCGGCCGCGCTGCGGCGGCGGCGGCGGGCTGCGACCCGTCGTCGCGACGGGGGCGGGCCCACAACGCGCCGGAAGACCAGGCCGCCTACGCCCTCAGCACCTCATAGGACGGTCGTCCGCGTCCCGCCAGGCGCGCTCGCGCCAGCCGATCGGCGACCTCCTGGTCCGTCATCCTGGCCTCGGGCCGCCCGCCCCGGCGGCTCATTCTAAGCCGAAATGCGGCCTTCCCGGCCACCGCTTGCGCGAGCGCCCGCGCCGTGACCTCATTGCCCGAGGCTGCGCTTGCAAGCGTGGCCGGAGGCCGCTCGATGACCGCCAAGCCCGTTCGCCTGGCCCTGCTCCTGCTGGCGCTCGCCATGGCCCCCCGGGCCCTGGCGGCGGAGCCCGACCCCAGGCTCGACCCTGCCGTGGGCCTCGCTGCCTACGCCGGCCTTGTCGACCAGGACTTCGCCCGCGCCCGCGCGGCGCTGCGGGTGCTGGCAGCCACCGAGGAGGCCCGCTCCGGCGACTGGAGCCGCATCAAGGGCCCGCTCGGCGCCCTGACCGCCGCCGTGCCAGACGCCGCCGTCGCCTTTTTCGCCCAGGCCGACGGCGCCTACTCCACGGCCGCCGCCGGCCCAAGCGGCCACAGCCTCGCCGACCGCGCCTACTTTCCCCGCCTGATGGCCGGTCACGAGGTGGCGGGCGACCTGGTCGTCAGCAAGTCGACAGGCCGCAACGTCGCGGTGGTCGCCGTGCCGATCCGCGCGGACGGCCGCATCGTCGGCGCGCTGGGCGTGTCGCTCGATCTCGAGACGCTCGCCCGGCGCGTCGACCGCGAGATCGCACTGCCCTCGCAACTGATGT
>CBJNAS010000581.1:0-1992 GCA_966434565.1 uncultured Phenylobacterium sp. | reverse complement strand
CCCGTGCCGCTGTACTACTCCTACCAGGAGACGCCGCTGCACGAGACGCTGGAAGAGCTCCTGCAGACCAACCAGGCTCCGATCTACGTCGTGCACTTCACCCAGGCCGCGGCCATCGAGCGCGCGCAGGCGCTGATGAGCGTCAACGTGTGCACCAAGGAGGAGAAGGCCGCGATCGCCGAGATGATCGGCAACTTCCGCTTCACCGCCGGCTTCGGCAAGACGCTCTCGCGGCTGGTCCGGCACGGGATCGGCGTGCACCACGCCGGCATGCTGCCGAAGTACCGCCGCCTGGTGGAGCTGCTGGCGCAGGCCGGCCTGCTGAAGGTGATCTGCGGCACCGACACCCTCGGCGTCGGCATCAACGTGCCGATCCGCACCGTGCTGTTCACCGGCCTGACCAAGTACGACGGCGTGCGGACCCGCCAGCTCAAGGCGCGCGAGTTCCACCAGATCGCGGGACGCGCGGGCCGCGCCGGCTACGACAGCGCCGGCTACGTCGTGGCGCAGGCGCCCGAGCACGAGGTGGAGAACGCCAAGCGCGTCGCCAAGGCCGGCGGCGACAAGAAGAAGCTCTCGCGCGTGGTCCGGGTCAAGGCGCCGGAGGGCTTCGTGTCCTGGGGCAAGCCGAGCTTCGAACGGATGGTCGCCGCCGAGCCGGAGCCGCTGACCTCCAGCTTCCACGTCAGCCACGCGATGCTGCTGAACGTCATCAGCCGCCCCGGCAACGCCTTCGAGGCGATGCGGCACCTGCTGGAGGACAACCACGAGGACCGCAAGTCGCAGCTGAAGCTGATCCGCAAGGCCATCGCCATCTACCGCGCGCTGCTGGCCGCCGGGATCGTCGAGCGCCTCGCCGAGCCGGACGAGCAGGGGCGGATCGTGCGCCTGACGAAGGACCTGCAGTTCGACTTCGCCCTGAACCAGCCGCTGTCGCCGTTCGCGCTGGCCACGCTGGAACTGCTGGAGCCGGAGTCGCCGACGTACGCGCTCGACGCGCTGTCGGTCATCGAGTCGACGCTGGACAATCCGCGGCAGGTCTTGTCGGCGCAGCAGAACAAGGCGCGCGGCGAGGCGGTCGCGGAGATGAAGGCGGACGGGATCGAGTACGAGGAGCGGATGGAGCTCCTGGAGAAGGTCACGTACCCGAAACCGCTGGACGAAATGCTTCAGGCCGCTTATGAGGTCTACAAGCGGAGTTCCCCATGGGTTGCCGACTATGAGGTCGCTCCAAAGTCTGTAGCGCGGGACATGTTCGAGCGCGCTATGACGTTCGCGGAGTACGTGAACTTCTATACGCTCCCGCGCTCTGAAGGACTCCTGCTGCGCTATCTCGCGGACGCGTATAAGGCGCTGAAGCACACACTCCCCGAGGAGATGCGCAACGACGAGGTGAACGACCTCATCGAGTGGCTCGGCGAGATGGTCCGGCAGGTCGACTCCTCGCTGCTCGACGAGTGGGAGGAGCTGGTCAACCCCGGCGAGGAGACTCCCGCGATCACTCCGCACAACTTCGACGAGCGTCCGCCGCCGGTCACCGCGAACGCCCGCGCATTCCGCGTCATGGTTCGCAACGAGCTGTTCCACCGCGTCGAGCTGTTCGCGCTGCGCAAGTACGACGACCTCGGCGAGCTGGACGCGGCCTCCGGGTGGGATGCCGAGAAGTGGTACTACGCGATCGAGGACTACTTCGGCGTCCACGACGTGCTCGGCACCGGGCCCGACGCGCGCGGGCCGAAGCTGCTGGTCATCGACGAGAAGCCGGAGGGGCTGCCGGGCAGGTGGCTGGTCCGGCAGATCTTCGACGACCCCGAGGGCGACCACGACTGGGGCATCAGCGCCGAGGTGGACCTGGCCGCCAGCGACGAGGCGGGGACCGCGGTGGTGACCGTCACGGACGTGAACCAGCTGTAGCCGCCCGGGATCGTTCTGCGGCTTCGCCTCGTTGGTCGGATGAAAGACCTACGATGGCGCGACGGACCAGCACGACCA
>CBJNAS010000580.1:0-1999 GCA_966434565.1 uncultured Phenylobacterium sp. | reverse complement strand
ATGTCGAACTCGAAGTCGTTGTAGCACTCGTAGGGCTGGCTGCGGCGCAGGTCCCAGGGCACGCCCGAGCCGCGCACCATCACCCCCGAGAAGCCCCAGGCGAGCGCCTCGTCCTTCTTCACCACGCCGATATCGACGTTGCGCTGCTTGAAGATGCGGTTGTCGGTGATCAGCCCCTCGATGTCGTCGAGCACCTTGGGGATGTGGTCGCACCAGTCGGAGATGTCCTGCACCAGGTCCGGCGGCAGGTCCTGGCGCACGCCGCCGACGCGGAAGTAGTTGGCGTGCAGGCGCGCGCCGGACGCGCGCTCGTAGAACACCATCAGCTTCTCGCGCTCTTCGAATCCCCACAGCGGCGGGGTGAGCGCGCCCACGTCCATGGCCTGGGTGGTGACGTTGAGCAGGTGGTTCAGGACCCGGCCGATCTCGGAGTAGAGCACCCGGATCAGCTGGCCGCGGATCGGGACCTCGACGCCCAGCAGCCGCTCGAGGGCCAGGCAGTAGGCGTGCTCCTGGTTCATCGGCGCCACATAGTCCAGGCGATCGAAGTAAGGGATCGTCTGGGCGTAGGGCCGGGCCTCCATAAGCTTCTCGGTGCCGCGGTGCAGCAGGCCGATGTGCGGATCGACCCGCTCGACCACCTCGCCGTCCAGCTCCAGCACCAGGCGCAGCACGCCGTGCGCCGCGGGATGCTGCGGGCCGAAGTTGATGTTGAACCGGCGGATCTTGGTCTCGCCGCCGCCGGCGTCGGAGTCCAGCGGGGCGGCGGGGGCGGTTTCGCCGGTCATGCCTTGATCTCCTGGCGGGCGCGCACGGCCAGCCATGCGATGCCGAGAAGGCCCGCGGCCACGCCGACGGCGACGACGGCGAGCGCGTCCGGCGTCAGCCCCCCTGCCCCCAGCGCGCGGCCCAGCGGCAGGCCCACGGCCACCGAAGGCGCGATCCAGGCCAGCGAGAAGCGCTTGCCGGCGCGCTTGGCGAATTCGATGCGGGCCACCGAGGCGAAGCCCGCCGCCATGGCGAGCACCGCCAGCAGGACGGCGAAGCCCACGGCGCGCAGCTGGCCGGCGGAGAGGCTCACGCCTGGGTTCTCGCTGGTCAGCTTGCTGGCCAGGCCGATGAAGAACATCACCCCGGCGTTGAACGCCAGGTATCCGGGCAGCTGGCGGAGCCGTTCGGCAGGCGCCATCACTTGGTCCCTCTTGCGGCGTCGGCCTTCTCGTCGCCAGGCAATGGGCCGGGCAGCGGGGAGACGCCGCGCTCGACGCCTTCCCAGGGCGACAGGAAGTCCCAGTTGCGCCACTCGACGGACTTCACCGGCTCATAGACCACGCGCTTGAGCTCGTCGTCGTAGCGGACCTCGACGTAGCCCGTCATGGGGAAGTCCTTGCGCAGCGGGTGGCCGTGGAAGCCGTAGTCCGTGAGGATCCGGCGCAGGTCCGGGTGGCCGTCGAAAAAGACCCCGTACATGTCGAAGGTCTCCCGCTCATACCAGTCGGCGTTCGGATAGACGCCGGTGATCGAGGGCACGGCGGTGTCCTCGTCGGTCTCCAGCTTCACCCGGATGCGCAGGTTCCGGGTGAGCGACAGCAGGTGATAGACCACGTCGAAGCGGCGCTCGCGCTCGGGATAGTCGACGCCGGTGACGTCGATCAGCACTTGGAAGCCTTCCTGGTCGCGCAGCAGACGCATGGCCTCGGCGATGCGCGGCAGTTGGGCGGTCACGGCGAGGTCGCCGTACGCCACCTGGAACGCGGTGAAGAGCCCTGCGCCGTCGGTCACCAAATGCTGGCCGATGGCTTCGAGGTCGGCGTGGGAATGCGGCCAGCTCATCGGACGATCGTCCCGGTGCGGCGGATCTTCTTCTGCAGCTGGAGCACGCCGTAGACCAGTGACTCCGCCGTCGGCGGGCAGCCCGGGACGTAGACGTCCACCGGCACCACCCGGTCGCAGCCGCGCACCGTCGAATAGCTGAAGTAGTAGTAGCCGCCGCCGTTGG
>CBJNAS010000579.1:0-2004 GCA_966434565.1 uncultured Phenylobacterium sp. | reverse complement strand
CTCGACGAGAAGCTCGAGCTGACGGGCGGGCTGCGATACAGCAACGACACCAAGCGCGCCCAGCGGGTGATCGCCAACGGTATCGCGCGGGCGACACCGATAAGCAACGAAGCCAAGACCAACCGCGTCGATCCCGCCGTGATGGTCAAGTACCGGTGGACGCCGGACCTCAACACCTATGTCCGCTACGCGCGTGGCTTCCGCGACGGCGGCGCCAACGTCCGGTCGGCGACCTTTAATGCCTACCAGGCCGAAAGCCTCGATTCCTACGAGGTCGGTCTGAAGTCGCAATGGTTCAACCGCCGCCTGACGGCGAACGTGGCGCTCTTCCACAATGTCGTGAACAATCAACAGCAATCACTTCAGACCGATCCGGCGATCAATCCGAGCATTACCGATACGTTCAACGTGCCGGTGAAATACAAGACCAACGGCGCCGAGTTCGAGCTGACGGCCCTCGCAATGGACGGCCTGACGATTTCGGCCAGCTACACCTATCTCGACGCCGACATGCGGTTCGCCGGCATCGACCCAAAGACGCTCGCGTCGTTCGTTTTGACGAATCCGACCTTCGACGCCCGGGGAGCGCTGATCCCCTCCGCCGCGGATGTGGCGGCGCACCCGAACGCCTCGATGCTGCAGCTCTACCCCATCATGGCGCCGAAACATGCGGGATCGATCTCGGCCGATTACGACAGGCCGGTGGGGAACATGCGACTGCTGATCCATGCGGATTGGCAACGCAGTAGCGAGATGATCGCCTATTCTCCGGTGCGCCTGCTCACCGTTGTCACGAACGGCGTGGCGACGCCCAAACCCTACTATGTCGCGCCAATTTCGACCAATCGCGTCAACGCCCGGATCAGCCTCGTTGACATCCCGCTGTCGGGCAGGGTCCGCGGGGAGCTGAGCTTCTATGCGAAGAATCTCCTGAACCACGTGGACCCGCTGGCCACCTTCGGGGCCGGCAATGCGCTCAACGCCACCACGCCGCGGCCTCAGTCGGCGGTCTATATCGGCGCGCCACGGACGTTCGGCGGCGAGCTGCGGGCTACGTTCTGAACCAAGGACGGGGGGCGCTCGGTTCGCCCCCCTCCCGAGCGTCTCAGACGAAAGGCCGAGATCCTCGACCCCGGTCAGCTCCATCGGGTGCAGCTGAATTGGACTGAGCTGCTGTCCCTCAGGGCTGGCGGCCGAAGAACCGGTCGAGATCAGCGCGCGAAGCCGTGGCCTGGGCCGCCAGATCGGCCTTGAACAACTGCTTCGCCAGCGGGGCTGCCGCCTGGGTCGCCGGTCGCGCCTCAATGCGCCTGATCCAGCTAAGCACCGCAGGATAGGCGTGGATGTCTACATCGAGTGTCCGGGCATAGCGCCCCAGCCAAGGGAAGACAGCAATGTCGGCGATGCTGTAGTCCGCGCCGGCGAACCACGGCGAGCTCGCAAGGCGCGCCTCGGCCACGCCGTACAACCGGCGGACTTCGCGATCGTAGCGAGCCCGGGCGTAGTCGGTCTCCGCCGGCGCGACAAACCGGAAATGCAGCGCCTGGCCGAACATCGGCCCGACGCCGGCCACCTGCCACATCAACCATTGGAGCGCCTGGCTCCGCGCGACGCCGTCGGCGGCCAGCAGCCGGCCGGTCTTTTCCGCGAGGTGGAGCAGAATTGCGCCGGACTCGAACACGGCCTCGCCGTCGTCGACCAGCACCGGCAGCTTGCCGTTCGGGTTCAGCCTGCGAAAGCTTGGCGAGGACAGGGCTTCACCATAGAGCGGCGTGGCCTCGAACTCGTAATCAAGGCCGAGTTCGGCCAGCATCAGCTGCACCTTGAACACATTCGGGCTGCCACAACCGTACAGCTTCAACATCTTCTCACCCGCACCAGTCCGCCGGTCGCCGCGCTCCGGTCCTGGCGTTGCGCGACCTGGGCTTAAGCACGCGGAGCGGCGGCGACCTCCCGAGGCATGAACCGCATATATCGGGAGCTGGCGGCGGCCTGATTGGGCGT
>CBJNAS010000578.1:0-2012 GCA_966434565.1 uncultured Phenylobacterium sp. | reverse complement strand
CTCCAGGAAGCCGGGCCAGTCGTCCATCTGACCGCGCTGGACCTCTTTGCGGTAAGCCGGTTCGCTGACGTTCAGCGCGTGCTGGCCGATCAGCGCGTGTTCTCGTCGGCGCAAGGCGTTGCGCAGAACGAACTGATCAACGGGGCCATGGCTGGATCGATCGTCTGCACCGATCCCCCGGAGCACACCCGGCTGCGAGGGATTCTGGGCCGCCCGCTCACGCCGGCCAAGCTCGGTCCGATGCGCGACGATCTCGCGCGGCGCAGCGAGGAGCAGGTCGCGCGCCTCCTTTCGGCCGGAGAGTCCGTCGAAGCGGTCTCGAAAATCGCCAGCTTCCTGCCGCTCACCGTCGTTACCGATCTCGTCGGGATGCCGGACGACGCGACCTCGCGGATGCTCACCTGGGCCGCCGCCGGCTTCAACGGCATGGGGCCTGCCAGCATGCCCGCCACGGGCGCGGCGCTCGCCACCATGGGCGAAATGATGGAATACGTCTCCGACCCGACGCTGCCGGACAGACTGCGCCCCGACAGTTGGTCGGCGGGGCTGCATGCCGCATCGATCCGCGGCGAGATCCCGGCCGATTGGTTTCCAAGCATGCTCCAGGGTTACCTGACGCCTTCGCTCGACACGACGATCTTCGCCATGTCCAATCTGCTATGGCTGCTCGCGACCAATCCCGAGCAGTGGGAAATACTGCGGGCGCAGCCGGACCTTGTCCCCAAGGCGATACATGAAGCGATCCGGATCGAGAGCCCGGTGCAGTTCTTCTCGCGCGTTGCAACCGAAGACACCGAGGTCGACGGCGCCCCGATCAAGGCGGGCTCGCGAGTCTTCGTGATGTACGCGGCGGCCAACCGCGATCCCCGCCGATACGACGAGCCCGACCGCTACAGGATCGAACGCGACAGCAACGACCATGTCGGTTTCGGGCATTCGGTGCATCGTTGCGTCGGGATGAACCTGGCGATAATGGAGCTTACGGCGATGCTGAAAGCGCTCGTGCGACAGGTAGGCGCGATCGAACTCCTCGATCAGAAGCGCGCCGACAACGCGATCCTCAGAGGGT
This sequence comes from uncultured Phenylobacterium sp., assembly GCA_966434565.1. Classification (GTDB taxonomy): domain Bacteria; phylum Pseudomonadota; class Alphaproteobacteria; order Caulobacterales; family Caulobacteraceae; genus Phenylobacterium. The sequence goes on along the minus strand of CBJNAS010000578.1, from coordinate 943 downwards.
TCGAAACGCTCGTTCTTCGCCTCACGCCCAACTCGCCCGCGGCCGCGACGGGCTGAACCCAAGTTGACGAAAGGCGGGCGGCCCGCGCCGCCCTCCTGGCGGACAAGTGGCTCTCCGCCTTTGACGTCGCGGCCTCGGTCGCGGCATGCCACGGACAGATAGTAACGACCACGAAGGAAAGAACCCATGCTCATCGCACGAAATCCGAAATCGATCGCGAAGCCTGTCGGCGCCTACAGCCATAGTGTCGAGATCCCCGCGGGCGCCCGCTGGCTCTCGATTGCTGGACAAGCCGGCATTCGTCCCGACGGCACCCTGGCCGAAGGCTTCGAGGCCCAGCACGAGGAGACCTGGAAGAACGTCCTCGCGATACTTGAGGACGCGAACATGGGGCCTGAAAACCTCGTGCATCTCAACGTCTATTCCACCGATCCGACGGGCATCCGCTTCCTCAAGCCCCATCGCGAGAAGTTCCTGCCCGAGGGCTATCTCACGACCTCGACCTGGGTGGTGGTCTCAGCGCTCGCCAATCCGAACTGGTTGGTGGAAATGGAAGCCCTGGCCGCCAAGGTCGACTAGGCGCCAAGTCCATGACGACGTGCTCGAGGATGTCCCTGCGCCGCAAGGAAGTCGGATGTCCGTAACTGTCGCACGGGCGGTCCGCCCAGCGGTTGCGCGGACACGCATCGACTTCGCGAGCGAACCGCGCGGAGACGGCGCGACTGGAAAGGCGCGGTGGTCGCTGATGGCGAGCCCGCCGCAAAGTCCGCAACTCAGCATTCAGCCATCCCACGCCACGGCATTGCGGGCGAACTGATGCCAAGGCGGAAAGTGTGCGATATGGCGGTCGCGGGGGGGGAGGCGTGGTGGAGGGAGGGGAGGGGGGAGGAGGGGGGGGGGAAGAACGAAAAAAGAGAGGGGGGGGGGGAGGAGAAACACGACC